>PFOW01000024.1 GCA_002792735.1 bacterium CG_4_10_14_0_2_um_filter_33_32 | reverse complement strand
CTAATATATAAATACTATAAAAAAGATATTGATTAACAATATCTTTTTTATTTGTTATAATATTTATTGATAATAAGATCAAAATATGAAAAGAAATTCTCTTAAATTAATTATTGTTTTTATAGCATCTCTTTTAGGGTTTTTTCTTATAATTACCAATGAAACTAAAAGTGCTCATGCCGCAATTGATCCTAAAAAAACTACTTTTGATACAAGAACTAAGCAAGACTACGATAAAATTTTTCCAAACCCCTTTGCTTCTGGCTGCGATTTTAATATTAAAATTGATTCAGAAAATAAGTATCTGAACAATCCTCCAACAATAAAAGTAACCCCTGCAAATAGCGAAGGCTTTGGCACAGATCCCAAATATAATTCAAATCATCCTGATGTTCCACCTGGCTGGGATCCTTCAACATGGACATTTATATTAGTAGAATCAGTCGAGGCAAGAAATTATGCACCACTGCCTAATGATAATTATTATTACTTTCAATGTGTTAATGGCAATTGCGAAAGAATGGCTATTCAAGTTAATGCAGGCGGCACGGCAGAGGAATTATCAGGATTCGCAAAAATTTTAAAAAATTTTGGTCCTTGGTCTTGGGTGCCAATACCACAAGGACAAATACTAGGAAACGGAGATAATATCTATCCAATCTGGAGACCAGACTCTAAAACATCTTGGGTAGACATTGCAAATGTTGATAAAACAACCTTCAGAGAGCACTATCTGATTAATAGCAACTTTTGCGGTGACGATAGAAATATTAAAGAATTTTTAGAATGGGCGCAACTTCCAGGCAGCAATAGCGCACCAGGGAAGGGAAGTATATCAGGAACTGCTTCAATTAATCCGGATCGAGTTAAGTCTATCGCTCATAATCAAGGGTTTGTAGAAAGACAGATTAACGCTGGTATTAGAAAAATACTAGACATAATTTCTGGGGCACTAGACAGTGTTGGACAATGGTTAATAAAAGAACTTCTTGTAATAGATCTTAGAAGTGACCCTAGTACTGCAGCAGCCATATCATTAGCTTGGGGCAAAGTGAGAAACCTTTCTAATATTTTACTTATCTTAGGTCTATTATTTATTGCTGTTGCTAATGCTATTCGCTTCCAGATAGATTATTACACTGCAAAGATGCTATTACCGAGGCTAATAATTGCTGCCATCTTCATAAATTTCAGCCATTTGATGACAATGGCAATACTAGACGTAGCTAATGTTTTAACATACCAAATTAGCCATGATATTGATTTTTTAGCTTTAATAGTACCTCAAACAATGCTTTCAGCAAACGCAGCGGGTGCTGGGGCATCTTTATCTTTCTTTGTAATAGCAATAGTTGGTGCTATTGGAGGAGCATCTTTAGCTATAACATTCTTATCAATATTTGCATTAACAGTTGTTGGTGTAGCAATAGCAACTTTAATTATTATGCTTATAGTAAGAATGGTGGTAATTTATCTTTTGGTAGTATTTTCTCCTTTGGTATTTTTATTCTCTGTTCTACCCTTTACAAGAGACTTAACATCAACGTGGTGGAACTATTTAGCGCGGTGGGTTTTTATGGGCCCTGTAATAGCTTTAATTTTATTTGTAGCAAGTCAACTTTAATTTAGGTTAAAAATGAAAAAGCGAATATCAAAAAAAAATTTAATAATATTTTCGGTAATGATTATTTTGAGTATAACTCCAATTGTTATTGCCGCTCCAAACTATAAACCACTTCATAATACGCAGCCAATGGCTCCTTCATTTATAACTTTTCTTGTTAAAATAGTTTTAGTCTTTGCGGCTGCGCTTGTGCCTATGACTTTAGGAGATAAGCTTGCGCAATCAATTGGAAAAAAAATTGGTAATATGTCTAAAAATACTAAGAAAAGACAATTTGCACGCACCCGCCTTGGTTCTGCATTACAATCAAGAAGTAAAGAAAAAGAGGCCTTAGCGCAACAAAGAGCACTAGGAAGATATGGCAGAGGTAATTTCCTAACTAGAGGAATGGCAGAAAGGGGACGGCAAATGCTTGATCAAAATCCTGATAGTAGATTAGGTAGAATGTTGATACAACCACATATGAATCGACAAGTTGGTGTGTTAAGAGAAGCTGATAGAAAAGAAATGGGTCAATATAGTACTAAACAATTAGAAGCAATAAGTGCTAATTCAGGAAATCTGACTGAACAAAAATCTAGTATATACGAATTAGCTAGAAGAGGTGATTTTAGTCTGGCTAGTGCAGCAGATAGGCAAAGATGGGGAAGATTCAATCCTATCATAGCTGAGAATATATTAAGAGGTGATTCGCCTATGTTCAAACAGCTAAAAGAAAGTAATCCGGAAATGATTTATGGAGCGTATCATGCTTTAAATACTAACCAGAATGGAGTGGCTGATCGACTAAGAGCAAATGGTATTGATGTAAACCAAGGAATGGCTCAACTTAGAAATCAAGCTATTGCATCTATAAGGGGTGCTAATGTTAAAAAAGCTAATTCTTGGGCATCTGGCACTTTAGCAGGATATGCTTATTTAGACCATGCAACAGGAGAAGATATTTTGAGGCAACATTTATCTTATCAAACAGTCAAGGCATTGGCAGGCAGCGACATAGCTAACAATAAAATAAAGGGGCAGTTATCACATTTTGATCCCGTAACTGGTGCTCCTGCAGCAAGAACAACAATATATTTAGCAAATGGACAAGTTAATAGATACGGAGTATATGAAGCAATGAGCGATTACGGCAGACGCGGGCTAGATGAAGTAAATGCAGAAGAATACTCCTCAATTTCACAGGATAGACCTCATCCGCCTCAAGGACCGGGCGGTGGACAAAATCCTCCACCTACAGGCGGCGGAGGTAATGTTATCCAATTCCCACAGGGTGGCCGAGGAGGCCAGGGTAGGGGCGGTGCAGCTGCAGCCTAGCAACTATTTAGTAAAATCTAGCCATCTTAGTAAAAGGTGGCTTTTTAATTAACAAATACCTTTAAACCACGATTAAGTCATTCACGGAAAGGGACGGACCCTTGAAACTTGAAAGGGTCCGTCCCTTGTAAGAAAACCCGCTTTGCTAACGTTCCTTGGTCCGTATATAACTAGAATCCCACCCCAGGGGTGTACAAGTGTACCACCCCTGGGGTGGGATTCTAAACAAGATTTATTTTGTAGTAATAAAGCTTGACGAAAAATAATATTAACCATAAGATTTAAATATAAAATATTTATTTTTGGAACAAATATGCCAAACCAAGAATTAAAAGCCCTAATAGAAAAACATAGTAAAAACCTTCAAGCGATTAAAAGATATGCCAAAGATATCCCAGAAATAAAAGAAACGGTTAATAGAATAGAAGTAAAATTAATTTTACTGGAGAAGAAACAACAACAAATATTTAAGTTGATTAAACATGAAGCATAAAGGTAGTTGCTTGTTTTATCAATCGATAAATTATTGTATAATTGATCGTGATGCAATATAAAATTCCGCAAGATGTACAGCGTGAAGATAAAATAATTGGGCCGTTCTCGCTCAAACAGTTTTTATATCTATTAACCGGTGCGATGGTAGGCTATATGTGCTTTTCTATTATAGGTAAAATAGCTGGGTCTACCGGAATCGGCGGAATGGCTGGTTTAATAACTTTTGCAGGAATATCCGCATTTGCGGTAATAGAAGTTCAGGGAAAGCCTTTGCCGGAATTTATCAGTGCATTTATTGTTTTTATGCTAAGACCCCGAAACAGAATATGGCAAAAAGACATATACATACCGGATATTGCCGTTATCCCTTCGAAGAAAAAAGAAGAAACCTCTATACCAAAAGATCCATCCCAAATAAGAACGGAGCTAGAAAAACTATCCCACGTACTAGATACTAGAGGCTGGGGGGAATTAGCCAAAGAAGAAGAAAGAGAAAATGTTTCTACTTTATATGAAAAAGTTGAAGGAATAACTGTCCAAGAAGAAGATAAAACTTTAACCCAGAAAATAGCGGAGGGAAAAAAACTAGAAGAATTAGAAACCTCCTTAGAAAAAACAATCCAAGAAAAAAAAGAAAAAATAAAGACAAGAAAAATTTTAAAAGTATCTACAGTAACCCAAGGGTATATAAAAAAAGAGCCAGCAACCGAAATAACACATAACACACAGACTCCAGCACCTCCAACAGTAAGAGAAGAAGAGAGAATAAAAGAAGAACTAGCAAAAAAAGCCAAAGAAGTCGAGGCATTAGCAATACAACAGAAAGAAGAAGAACTCAAAAAAGTTAAAGAACAAGCTAAACAAAAACAGGAAGAAATTAAAAAAGTAACACAAAACCAGCAAATACAACAGAAACAAAAAATCTCTAAGGCTCAGGAAATAAAAGAAAAACCAAGCCTAGAAAAACAAAAAGATGAGATTGCTACAATGAAAGCCGTGGAAATAAAACAGGAGGAGGAGCCGAAAACCATTGAAAATATACGACAAAGAATTGACAGTCTTTTAGAACAACAAAAAGCAGAAAGAGAAGAAGAATTAAATAAACTAAGGGGAACAGTCTCAGACATTGAAAAAATAATAGAAGATCCCGAGAAAAAAACTAACCCAGCCAAAAGAACAGCCCCAGCTATAGCATCAATTGTCTGGCCAGATACTGCTAAAAACAAAAAGTTCTTCTATGTCGATGAATATCAAATCGGCTTAGAAGACCGAGTAACAACACCGAGAGTTGAAAAACCTACAACAAACATTAAAGTAAAAGAAGATGAGCTAGAAGACGTACTGGAAAACACCAAAAAGACAGAAACCATTGAAAAAGACCTAGAAGAAATTGAAAAAGCAATTATTAAAGAAAAAACAAAGAAAAAACCTACGCTTATAAAAGGCATTGGAAGTTTTACTGAGATCCAGCCAGAAGAAGATTAGTTTTTTAATAATATTAATCTTTAAATTAAGCGAGAAAGGTAAAAGTATTTTAAAACCTATTATGGTAAAATGTATTTAAAGAAAAGACTTAAATCTTGGTTTAAGGGTAAACTATGGAAAGTACAAAATATAAAAATAAAAAAGAAAAGCTTAAAGAAGCAAGTGTCCAAGCTTATTTAGAGATTTCCGAAATAAGAGATAATATTATAGTCTTAAAAGACGGCTCAATGAGAGCGGTTTTGATGGTCTCTTCAATAAATTTCGACCTTAAATCAAGCACTGAACAGGAAGCTCTAATTTTAAGTTACCAGGATTTTTTAAATTCTTTTGATTTCCCAATTCAGATATTAATACGTTCAAAAAAATTAAATCTTGATAGCTACCTACATATGCTTTCAGAACGAAAAAATGCTGAAACAAACGAGTTTTTAAAAATTCAGTTAGATCAATATGTAGCCTTTATAAAAGGTCTTTTGGAAGTATCTAATATTATGGATAAAAAATTCTATATTGTGGTGCCTTTCTTTGCTGAAACAATACAAGAAAAAGTTGGATTCTTCCAAAAAATTGGCAGTTCATTAAATCCAACATGGGCTATAAAGAAAAAGGAAGAAGAATTCCAGCTACATAAAACACAATTATTAGAAAGAGTGGATTTGGTTGTATCGGCCCTTGATGGATTAGGCTTAAGAGCAGCTCAACTTGCTACAATAGATATTATTGAGTTATTTTACGAAATATATAATTTGGAGACAGCACAAAGAGAACGTCTAGTTGATGTAGACGCGATAACCTCTGACGTTGTTCAATAAAAATATGGCAAAAGAAATAAAAAAAGAAAAAAAAT
>PFOW01000023.1 GCA_002792735.1 bacterium CG_4_10_14_0_2_um_filter_33_32 | reverse complement strand
TAATATTTCACCCATTGATTATTTAATAAAAACTGTTCCGGAGTCTCAAATGTGCGTGACGCGTACAGTACTTAATGTATCTTGGCGTTAGAATGCAAGCGTTTTTTAAAAAACCATTTTTATATTATAATTATTATATTAATTAGTTAAGAAATATGTTATCTTTCTCCGCTATAATTTTTTTCATAGATGCGTTAGTGTGGTACATTTTTTCATGGAAGTCTTGGGCTATAAAAAAAGAAGAGCCTAAGAATAGTTTAATCAAGCATTTTTTTATAACGTTTTTTATATTGGCGAATGCCTATTTTCTTTTCGATGTAGTAATCGTTATTATTAATGAAAATTATCAGGCTGCTATTCTATTAAAAATAATAGCTGATTTTATTTTGTATACTAGTTTTTCCTATGGGATAAAAATCCCTGTATCTATAATTTTTCCTAAAGTAAATGACGATATTCCTTTTGCGATTCTTTTTTCTTTATCTATGTTAGCCACCGTGTTAAACGTAATTTCCCCTCCCCATCCCTTTTTAAGTGCCATTGGAATTATACATTGGAATTTAACGCCTATTATTTCATTTGGTATCTATGTTTTATGTTTAGGTATGTGGTTACCTATTGCAGGAATGTTTTTTATTGAAGGCAAAAAAGATGTAATATATAGGAAACGCTATTGGATAATGGCACTAGGTTTTCTAATCACAAGCATTTCTGGCCCAATTTCAGTTACTGCTAACTCTGATTATGCCGCTGCTTTGACTCAGTTTCTTATGACAATTGGTCATATTACTATACTGATTGGTTTGTTAACCAAAGTTAGAGAAAAATCAAAATAATCGAAATTAAATTTAAAAGATTAAATAATGTCAGATTATTATAAACCAAAAAGAATATATAATTTATTCGATCCGTTATCGGATAAGCCGTTTAAAATATCAAGATCAAAAATTGATTTGTTTTTAAACTGCCCAATGTGTTTTTACTTAGATAGACGTTTAGGGGTTGCTCAGCCGCCTGGTTTTCCCTTCACTTTAAATTCCGCGGTTGATACATTGCTCAAAAAAGAATTTGACTTGCATAGAGCTAAGAGTACTGCACATCCATTGATGAAAACATATGGTATTGATGCAGTTCCTTTTGCCCATGAAAAGATGGATCATTGGAGGAATACACTTAAGGGTGGCGTTGAATATTTGCACAAGCCGACTAATCTATTGGTTACCGGCGCTGTTGATGATATTTGGATTAATCCTCAAAAAGAACTTCATGTCGTAGATTATAAAGCTACTTCCAAAGCTCAAGAAGTTAATTTAGACGCAGATTGGCAAATAGGATATAAAAGGCAGATGGAAGTTTATCAATGGCTTCTTCGAAAAAATGATTTTAATGTTTCCAATGTTGGGTATTTTGTATATTGTAATGGTAATACCGATAAAGAAGCTTTTAATGGCAAACTGGAATTTGATATAAAGATATTATCTTATAAGGGAGATGATAGTTGGGTGGAAAAAGCAATATTCGATGCCCATAAATGTCTTCTAGATAATAATTTGCCCCGACCAGGTGATGATTGTGATTATTGTAAGTATCGACGAGCTATTAAAGATGTTATCATTGGTTTAACAATGAAACCCTCAACAAAATAGACAGGTATAAATATGAAAAAAGGTTGTAAAGAGAAAATAATTTGCATAATAATTCCTTTAGTTATAGGGTTGCTGCTAGGCGCGCTTTTAGCATTTTTTCTTGTAAGGTATTTTATCGCTTATTAGTTTAGTAAAATTTTATGGATAGATTGATTAATTTGCAAATGCTTAAAAAGAAAAAATTATTTATAATTTTTGTTATTTTTATAGTTTTAAGCTGCTTATATGGTATTGAATACTTTTTACTAAGGTGTAATCATAGCACTAATTCTTTTTGTTCTTGTCCTTATGGCGCCCAAAAAGTCAGTGGTGGCGTTGTATGCATTAAGTCGCCTTGTCCTGATACGATATACTACAGTTGTCAATATAATGAATGTAAGGTTAATTCTGATTGTTCCGCTGGAAAATTATGCAACGGTAGCGGTAAATGTGTTAAATGAGCTTAATCAGTTATAATATTATATATAGCAAGCGTAAAACTGTCGCTTTGATTATAGAAACCGATGGTACTTTATCTATTCGAGCACCCAGAAGGTTGGGTGTTGAAAAAATAAAAGCAATCGTCAAACAAAAAAAGAATTGGATTTTAAAAAAAGTTAAAGAAAAAGAAAAAAGAAAAAGATTTATCCCAAAACAATTTACAGAGGGAGAAAAATTTTTATATCTTGGTAGAGAATACGAATTAAATTTTGTAGATGCTAGATTAAGGAATGTGATTTTTCAAGATGAATTTATCGTACCAGTCCTAAAGCCAGCTGTCCTTAAAAAAATGCTTGAAAAATGGTATATAGCAAGAGCAAAGCAGGTTATACAAGAAAGAGTAAAGGTTTATTCTGACAAGATTGGTGTAATATTTTCTAAATTGAGATTTAGTAAAGCAAAAAGCCGATGGGGATCTTGTTCATCCAAAAAGACATTAAGTTTTAATTGGCGATTAATTATGGCACCTTTGGAAATCATCGATTATGTTGTTATTCACGAATTAGTCCATATTTTAGAAATGAATCATTCAAAGAAATTTTGGAAAAAAATGGAAGAATTTTCGCCCGGCTGCAAAAGAAGCAAAAAATGGCTTAAGGATTACGGTTATTTGCTAAATATATAGAAAAAGAAAAGTTATAATAGTATAATACTTTCTCATTAATCAAATGTTTATTATGAAAAAAGTTTTGCTCTCAATTATTATTTTAATTATAGTTATAGTTATAGTTGGGATAAGATTTTTAAGCGGTGAGGATAATTGGATATGTGTTGATGGCCAATGGGTTAAACACGGTAATCCTTCTTTCGAGAAACCTGATGATCTTTGTAATTAAAGAAAATTTTGTTTATATCTAATAGATTAATATATAGTTAGGAGAGATTGATGGAGAACAAAAAAAATTGTTGGGAAATTAAAAAATGCGGTCGAGAGCCAGGCGGAACGAATGAAAATGAATTTGGGACATGTCCGGCGTCAATTGAGAAAAAAGCTAATGGTATGAATAGCGGGTTTAATGGAGGCAGGGATTGTTGGGCGATTGCTGGAACAATGTGCAATGGGGTAATTCAGGGGACTTTCGCAAAAAAATATAAGACTTGCGTTGAGTGCGAGCATTATCAGCAGGTCATACAAGAGGAGAGGGGGATAGCTTTAAAGATGCTGCTGATGTCCTATGGTATCTAAATCAATAAAATTATGTTTTGTCCAAATTGCAAAACACAATTTAAGACAGTTCAAGCTAATAGTGCAAACCCAGGACTTTTTGTACTAATCGATCAATGTCCAAATTGCGGCGGTATTTGGTTTGATCAATTTGAGTTGTACCAGATATCTTCCAGTGAAGCTCAGCAAATTGATAATGTTAACGAAGTATTATTAGCAAATAAAATGCCAATAAATTCTAATCTTTATTGTCCAAAAGATCATACAAAGTTAGAAGAATTTAATGATCCAAATATACCTAAAGATATTCAGATTGATAGGTGTGCAAAATGTAGCGGTATTTGGCTTAATAAGGGTGAATTATTACGATTTAAGAATAGGATGAAACAATCAACCAAGGGGATAGATTCTAAAATAAAGTCTTTAATAGAAGCGGAGTTTAAGGGATCGTCATCTATGGAAACATTGGGCAGAATAGGAAATTTTTTAATGACTCCTGTAATTTCTGCTTCTCCAACTTCCTTCATGCTTCAAAGGGAAGAAAATAATCCTTATAATTTTTCTTCTGAGCAAATTAGTGCATTAAAGAAGACCCCTCAGGATAAAAAGCTTGCTCTATATAAAGCTTTTACCGAAGGGAATAAACAAGCAATTATAGAGGACGAAAAAACCGAAAGAACAGTTGAAAGCATGATTATAGGTTTGTTGACGATTATTAAGATTATTTCCAGGCTTTTATTGTATAGATAATGTTTTTTGATCAATTTATTTAAGGAGTGATTAGGATTGAGTAATCCTGCTTATAAGGAAGTAAATTTTCAAGGAAGAATTATTGACGATCAACGTGGTAATATAATTTATAAAGTTAATATTATCTACGTCAAGTGTGGGAGGGCAATAATGATTTGTGGTATAGATATAAGAAAGCTTCATTGCAATAATTCATTATGCGGGATAGGGATAATGGAAATTATAGAATTAATAAAAGAAGAATTTAAAAATAATCTCGACACTATTTTTTCTAATAAAAACATATTTATTTCCGGTGAACCTTTTTATAACTAATAATCGCGGTTGCTTTGTAAAAAAAATAATATAAAATTTAACAAAGAATAACCGCGTTTTTTATTGGTTTAATTATGAACAAAATAATTGAGGTTAAAAATCTAACTAAGAAATACGGCGATTTTACAGCCGTAGATGATATTAGCTTTTTTGTAGAAAGCCAAGAGATTTTTGGTATCTTAGGCCCTAATGGTGCAGGTAAGACTACAACCTTAGAGATGATTGAAGGTTTAAGAAAGATAGATAGCGGAGAAGTTACGGTGGCTGGAATAAATGTCAGCGAAGATATAAATAAAGTAAAATCGATGATAGGGGTTCAGTTGCAGGCTTCATCCTTTTTTGAATATTTAACTTTAGAAGAATTATTAATATTCTTTGGGAATCTATACGAGAGAGAAGTTAATTCTGATGAATTACTTAAAGAAGTTGAGCTTTTAGACAAGAAAAAATCTTACATTAATACATTATCAGGAGGCCAAAAACAAAGATTTTCAATTGCTTCAGCTCTTGTTAATGATCCTAAAGCGCTTTTTTTGGACGAACCGATAACCGGTCTGGACCCACAGGCGAGAAGGCATCTTTGGGAACTAATAAAGCAAATTAGAAAGAAAGGCAAAACTGTTATTATTACCACTCATTATATGGATGAGGCAGAAGTTCTTTGTGACAGAGTGGCAATTATGGATCAAGGAAAGATAATTTCTTTAGATACGCCCTTGAAATTGATTCAGGAATTGTTAGGTAAAGGGTTCGAGAAAAAAGTAATTGAACAAAAAGCCAATCTGGAAGATGTTTTCCTAGATCTTACAGGTCACGGCTTAAGGGAATCTTAATATAATGAATATCAAAAAAGCGCTTATTTCAACAAAAAATATAACTTATTATGCGATAAAAGCTTTTTTTAGAGACAGGCAGGCTATCTTTTGGAGTTTGTTTTTACCCATTATGATTATGAGCATTTTCGGGGTTATGAAGTTTGATGAGGCAGCAAAAGTGAACTTAGGCATTGTAGATGAAGCGAAAAATAAAAGCTCGATTCAGCTAGTTGATACATTAAAGAAAATCGATGCTTTAAGAATTAAGGAAGGCGATAAAGACTCTGAAAAAAAAGCGTTGGAAAAAGGAGATAGGGATCTAGTTTTAATTGTTCCTCAAAAATTTAGCGAACAGATAATGGCCGCACCTCAAAATATAGATTTGAAAGTCCCTGCTAACTGGGTTCCTCCTATTTCTCAGTCATCTAAACCCTTAAATCTTGAATTATATTACAACGAAGGAAAGGCAAGTAACGTTCAAGTTGGTCAGACTATTCTAACTCAAGTTTTTGATAAATATAGCGATATGATAACAAATACTCCTGACCTTTTTGTTTTAGATAAGAAGCCGATATCAAGCCGTAATTTGAGCTATGTAGATTTTCTTTTGCCAGGCATTGTGGCTATGGGTATTATGCAGATGGGAATTATTGGAGTAGCGGCCGGTATTGTTACTTGGCGGGAAAGAGGAATATTGAGAAGACTGTTAGCAACACCTGTGCATCCAGCAACTATAATATTTAGTCAGATTGTAACTCGTTTGACTATTTCTATAATGCAGTCGGCAACAATCATTACGTTAGGCGTTGCTGTTTTTCACGTTCATATAATTGGCAGTTTTTTGAATGTTTTTATTTTAACTATCCTGGGGGGCACAATCTTTTTAAGTATAGGTTTAGCGCTTTCTGGGTTTGGTAAAACCCATAATACAGTAATGGCTTTATCCAATGTAGTAATGATGCCTATGATGTTTTTATCCGGCGTATTTTTTCCACGGGATGCATTGCCGGATCTTTTAAAGAGTATTACACAATATATGCCCCTGACATATCTCGCTGACGGAATGCGCAAAGTTATGGTTGAAGGTTCTGGGTTGATACAGATACAAGCTGAGATATTCGGTCTTTTAGCTTGGATTTTTATATCTTTTATTTTGGCGATAAAATTCTTCAAGTGGGAATAAATAATCTAAACAAATGAAAAAAATCTCTACTTTAAATAGCATTGGACATAACAAAAGACAGGCTTATAAGCCTGTCTTTTGTGCGAGGGTAGTTTTTAATGTTGACGTGTATTTATTTCTGTAATATTATTTAGCCTAGCTAAGTAATATAAAAATATGTATAAACCAGTGACAAAAGAAGAGGAAATAGTATTTCTTCTGCATAAAATAGCCCGCACAGTTAGAAAAAAAACTGAATTTTATACGGAATTTAGTGAATTAAGTATAGCCCAAACTCAGGCAATGGTAGCGATATCATTAGGTAAATCTACTATGAAAGAATTAGCCGAGGAACTTAATATTGCTTTTCCTACAACAACAATTTTAACGGGTAGGCTTGTAAAAGGTGGTTACGTAACCAGAAAAGCCGATAAAAATGATAGGAGAATTATTCGCTTATCACTTACAAATAAAGGTACAAGAACATTTAAAAAGGTTATGAAATCAAAGATGAATAAAGTAAAATTAATTTTTAATAAGATGTCGGAAAAAGATAAAAAATCTTTGTGCAGAATACTAAGTAATTTATTAGTTGAATTAAAAAATAATTAATTATATAGAGAGGTTTTAGATGTTATCAGAGTTTTCCATGGGTAAAAAGATTAGCGTAATGTTGGGCGTGATGTCGGCATTGTTTTTAGCTGCCCTTGATCAGACAATAGTTGCCACTGCGATTCCTAAAATTGTCCAAGAATTAAACGGATTACAACACTTAAGTTGGGTATTTACCGCTTATATGCTTGCTTCAACTGTTAGTATACCTATTTATGGAAAACTCTCTGATATATATGGAAGAAAAAAGTTTTTCATAGGCGGAATAGTCATATTTTTGATTGGTTCTATCTTAAGCGGTTTATCACAAAATATGATGCAGCTGATTATCTTTAGGGGTATACAGGGCATTGGTGGTGGTGCATTAATGACAAACGCCTTTGCTGTAATAGGTGATTTGTTCGCACCAGCCGAGAGAGGTAAATGGCAGGGCTTATTTGGAGGAGTATTCGGATTAGCATCTATTATCGGCCCGTATCTGGGTGGGTGGTTGACTGATAACGCTAATTGGCGATGGGTTTTTTACATAAATATTCCAACAGGTATTTTAGCTCTTATACTAATCAGTTTAATGCCAAAGATATCCTCCCATCTTAAAGATAAAAAAATTGATTATAAAGCTGCTTTAACGCTTTCATTCGCTCTATTATCTCTTTTGCTAGCTTTTGTATGGGGTGGTAACGAATATTCATGGAATTCTATAGAGATATTAGGTTTGTTTGTTTTCTCAATTATATCTTTTATTGTGCTTGTTCTAATAGAGAGAAAAGCAGAAGAGCCCATTTTACCGCTTGATCTATTCAAGAACAGAATATTTTTAGTGTCAACTATAATAACTTTTATTGTAGGTGCGGGAATGTTCGGAGTGATTATATACATTCCGCTTTTTGCTCAAGGCGTAATTGGAATAACGGCAACACATTCAGGAACAATTCTCATTCCTTTAACTGTTGGAATGATTTCGGCAAGTGTTATATCCGGGCAAATAGTTTCTCGAACAGGGAAATACAAGTTTTTGACTATTTTCGGGTTTTTAGTTGCTACCGGTTCTCTTTATTTTCTTTCTAAACTGGGTACTGGTGCTACTGTGAGTGATTTAATGTTAAGAATGATTTTTACTGGTATAGGCTTAGGTACAACCATGCCAATATTAACACTCATCGTGCAAAATGCATTCGAGCATTCTAAATTAGGGGTCGTTACTGCTTCTTCCCAGCTTTTTAGGAGCCTTGGTTCTACTGTTGGTACTGCAGTAATGGGCAGTATATTAAATAACTCTCTTTCAAGTAAATTGAGTGACCTTTCTCATGATAAATTTGCTCAAACAATATCTAAAATTAATCCAAATGTTAATTTTGCTAATTTAGACGTAAATAGTATGCAAGGATTTCTCTCAAATGCAGCTCAAGATCAATTTCATACGCAAATGTCTAATTTTCCGCCAAAGATGCAGATTGAAGTTATGAAATTATTTAATGATTTTCTGATTAAAATAAAGGGCATATTAGCTTCATCTATCGATAATATCTTTCTAATTGGCGCGGTTCTTATGCTAGTTGCCTTGATTGCTTCTTTATTTTTAAAAGAGATTCCTTTAAGAAAAACCCACAAAGAGAAGAAATCATTTTTAGAAGAAGCCGGTTCTGAAATAGCGATAGAAGAAGGTCAAGCTTACTCTGGTGATGAGTCTGATAATGATTCAGGGAAAGTTGGCTAGATAGATGATTTGATGATATATTAGAGTAGATAAGAGTAATAATGAATGATTAAGAGAATAACGCTTTTTCTGGTATTTTTATTCTTGCCCTTGATAGTTTTGGCTACTGATAGCAATTATCCTAGTAGTCAGGAGGTTATTGATAATTTTAGGTCTGATATTCGGGTCAACAGTGATGCTAGTATTGATGTTACTGAGACAATAATATATGACTTTGGCACAAACCAAAAACACGGAATTTATCGGGATATACCCGTTAAATATAATAATAAAGGTTTAAATTACAATCTTCGCGTATCAGATATCTCAGTTAGAGACGAAAATTCTAATAATTATCAATTTAAGACTTCTTCTAAGGGTAAGAATTTAGAGATTAAAATCGGTGATTCTAATTCTTATGTTGCTGGTTTAAAGACTTATATTATAAGCTATAAAGTCAAAAGGGCGATTAGCTATTTTGGCGATTATGATGAAATTTATTGGAATGTGACCGGGAATGACTGGCAGGTACCTATTTTAAAAGCCAGTGCTTCTGTAAGTCTCCCTGAACAAATTTATAAGAGTGGAATACGTTATTCATGTTATACAGGTTATTTAAAAAGTACACAAAATTGCGATAATACTGATTTAATAACGAGTATCGATAATCAAATTTATCATATAGATTTTGCACAGAATAATCGTATAGGAAATGGGTGGGGTTTAACGGTAGCAGTTGGATTTCCTAAAGGTGTTGTTAGGGTACCATCTTTTATAGACAAATTATATGATGTTT
>PFOW01000022.1 GCA_002792735.1 bacterium CG_4_10_14_0_2_um_filter_33_32 | reverse complement strand
ATGCAAATTAGTCTTATACCACAAGGCTTTGATATGCATATTGGAAACTCCTTAGTTATTTGCAGGAGTCTCAAATGTTTCGTAACTTATTCACATATAAATGATAAGTTGGATGTACTTAATATAGGCTTATTGTTTGGCTAAGGATTTATTTTATTTATATCTATAAGGGTGCGTATTTTATATTCCGTCTTCTTTTGCTTAAGCCATTCATCAAGAGTAATAGTCTTTATAAGGATACGGCTTACTAAAACTTCGTTTTCTTTTTTATCATTGACCTTAATAATATTCAAACCATCAATGGTTTCTACTACATTACTTATCTCACCAGGCTTTAAACTGAATGCTGCATCCTCAAATTCTTGTGCATATTTGCCTTTAGAAACCCAGCCAAGATTTCCACCTTCGGCCGATGATTGATCTTCACTGTTCTCTTTTGCTACTTTTGCGAAATCCTCACCGCCTTTTACTTTTTTAAGAAGTTCGTCTACTTTAGATTTTTTATTTGCAATATCGTCTTTTTTTATTTTCTCTTCGACTTTGTTTCTGAGTATCTTTAAACCAATTTTTGCTTTAAAAGTGCTCATATCCCAATTATAATAATCCTTAATCTGTTTCTTTAGGGTGTCTTCACCATTCACTTCAACAAGCTTTTTATATTCATCTCCAATTTCAGTTTTGCTGACTTTTATATTCATCTTTTTCGCTTCAGCTTGAATAATTTTTTCTTCAATTAATTGATTCAATAGGTCTTCTTTTAAAGTTTTAAAAAGCTTCTGACCCTCTTCAGAACTAAAATCGGCTTTTTGTCCAACTTTGTAATAATTCTTATAAGAATCCAGATCTTTGTGATATTGACCTATTGTTATTATCCTACTCTTCACTAGAACAGCAGGATAAGGAACTACCCTAAGAACTGTCCTTGTAATAGAATCATGCCAAGAAAATTTGTAAACACCGAGGGCGAATATAATATTTGATACTAATATAAACGCAAACCCAAGAGCTATTATTCTTTTCCAAGGTAAAGGCTTTTTATTTGTAACTACTTGCTCAGTATTTTTTTCTATTAGAGTATCTTTATTTTCTCTAAGATCAGTTACATTATTTAAATTATCTTTTTTATCCATGATTTCCTTCCTCTAAAATCTATTATTTTTATGCCGTAAATTTCAGTTTACAATTATAGCAACTTAATCAAGTTGTGCAAATGTCAGGAAAAACAACTAACAGGTGACAATTGACAATTAACCATCTTGAAAAAAGTTAGCTGTCAGTTGTCAGTTGTTCTTTAGAAGAACTGTCTTTTAATTTTAATATTAAAGATTGAATCTTCCCAGGCATTGAAACATTCCTAATAATAAGATTATTTGTCTCACCTGCTGTTTGAACAATAACTGATCCGTATTTCAAAATTGTCGGTAAGATACCTTTAACACTGACTGTGATATCCTGTATTTTATCCAAATTGGCTTCAGATACGAATCGTTCGAAAAGACTTTTTTGCTCAGCAACGATAATTCTTTCGTTAGTAATTATAGCTGTATCCAAATACCAAATAGCCCAGGTATAAATACTGTAAGTTCCCCAGACTATAAAAATGATCAAAGCAATATAAGGAAACCATACTGAGTCAAACAATGCGATAAAATTAGAAATACCAATAAAATAGATAATGACGAAAGATACTAAAGGTATTAAGCTTATCTTTATTAAATCAGCAGAGAAAGTAAACAAATGATGATGAATCACTGTTTCTATTTCTTCGTTTTCTCTAAGAGATATTAAATTTTTAAAATAATTATCAAGCATTTATTCTATTCTATTATTTTGCTATTATATAAATATGAAAAAGGAGACGGCGCATAAAATTACCAAACAATTCCAAAAAGCGGTTTTTTTTGTATTAGTAATTGTAATGATCCTTAGTTTAATTCTACCATTATTTTTAAGCAGAATATACTAATTTAAGAGTTCCATTTTAAGTTAAATTATGAACAAGAGGCTAATTATAAATTTAGAAGGTAGAGTACAGAGAGTAGGCTTTAGAGTATATGCCTCATCTCAGGCTGAATCACGAGATCTTACTGGCTATGTAAAAAACGAAGTGGATAGATCTCTTACAATTATTACTGAAGGGCCTGAAGATAAACTTAAAGAATTAGCTGAGTGGGCAAAGCATGGACCGCGCATGGCATGGGTTACTAAAATGAAAATGAAATGGGAGGAAGCAACGGAAGAATTTAACAAGTTTGAAATTCGTTATTAATAATTATCAGTTGTTAACTGTTTCTTTCTAAAGTTGACCAATCATAATAAATTGAATAAAATCTAATCAGTAAATAATCGGACAATATATGGATAAACAAAAAGTAACAAAAGCAATACTCCCGGTTGCAGGGCTTGGCACTAGATTTCTTCCGGCAACTATTGCATCTCCAAAAGAAATGCTTCCCTTAGTTGATAAACCAGTTATCCAATACCTAGTAGAAGAAGCTGTGGCATCCGGTATCAATGAATTAATAATGGTTACAGGAAGAACCAAAAGAACAATTGAAGATCATTTTGATTACTCATATGACTTAGAGCACGCGTTACGAAGCAGGGGCAAATTAGATCTCTTAAAAGAAATAAAAACAATTTCCAATCTAGCAAACATAGTTTATGTAAGACAAAAAGAACCTTTAGGAGACGGCCATGCTATACTTTGCGCAAAACAAGTAATAAATGACGAACCATTCGCTGTATTATTCGGAGATGATTTAGTTGATTCCAAAGATCCATGCTTAAAGCAATTGATGGAAGTGTATGAAAAATATCAGGATCCAGTAATTGCTGTTGCCGAAGTACCAGAAAGCGAGGTATCACGCTACGGTGTTATAAAGGCTGAACATCTAGAAAATAATATCTATCAAATTTTTGACATGGTTGAGAAACCGGAAAAACATAAAGAGCCTTCAAATCTAGCTATCGTCGGAAAATACATTGTAACCCCCGATATTTTTGAAAATATTAAAAAAGCAAAACCCGGCAAAGACGGGGAAATAAGACTTATAGACGGCTTAAAGGAACTAATGAAAAAAAGACCTTTATATGCCTGCAAATTTGACGGAACATGGTACTCAACCGGTCATAAACTGGACTTCTTAAAAGCTACCGTAGCTTATGCTTTAAAAAGAGAAGATTTAAAAGAGTTTAAAGATTTCCTAAAAAAGTTCTTAGAAAATAATTAGGTAAAAAATGGAAAATAAATTCAAATTGATTGCAGGTATTATTGGCGGGATAATATTTGTTATCTTGGCTTTTTTTCTTATAAAAGTACTTATCGGCAAAAAAATAATTGAGAAAATTAACTTAACTTTCTGGAGCTATCAAGATGAAGAGGCCGATTTAAAACCTATCATAGATACATATACCAAAAAACACCCAAACATCAGTATAACCCTTAAAAAAATTGAAAATACACCTGGAGAATATGAAAAAATGATGACAGATGCTATTGCCTCCGGAGAAGGACCAGATATTTTACAAATCAGAAATGATTGGGTACCTAAACATTATAAAAAAATAACCGCTGTTCCGTCATCAACATATTCCAAAGGTGATTTCGAAAAAATATTTCAAAAAATTGCAAATACCGACCTAATATATAATGATAAAATTTACGCTATTCCTTTTTATGTAGATACCCTAGCAATCTTTTATAATCAGAAAGCGATGGGAGATAAGGTATTTGAACCTTCTGACACGTGGGAAAATTTCAAATCATCTATTAAAAAAATTAGGAATCTCAAGGGTGATTATATAAATAAAGCTGCAATAGCTATAGGCACGGCAGATAATGTAGAATATTCACAAGATATTCTTTACATGCTTATGCTTCAGAACAATACCCAAATGGTTTCTGATGATAAAGGAAAAGCATATTTTAATATTTCTACAAAAGATAAAAACGGTAATATTGTTTATCCGGGAACATCTGCTTTAGAATTTTATGCATCTTTTTCAGATCCAACCAAAGAAACATATACATGGAGAAAAGGTATGCCTAATTCTATCGAGGCATTTACTTCAGGAAAAACGGCAATGATGTTCGGATATGCTGCAGATATAAGAAGAATTAAAAAACTTACAAATGAAAAACTAAAATTTGAAGTTGCTACAGCTCCTCAAATACTTGGAAACAAGGTTTACTATGCAAAATACTGGGCTTATTCGGTAAATAAAAATTCAAAAAACCAAAAAACTGCATGGGACTTTTTAAAATTTGCAACAACTAAAGAACAATATAGAAAATATATTGAAAAAACATCTCTCCCGTCATCTATGATCGAATTTTCTGAATCTCAGGGGGGAAAATACGCAGTAATTTTTAATAAACAGACAAAAGATGCTAAAACTTGGTTTAAGGGTGATTGGGAAAAAACAGATAATGCATTTAGTGAACTAATCAATAACATTACAGTTAATAAACAGGGCCCTCAAGACGCTATTAACACCGCCTCTAAAAAAGTAACTGACATATTAGAAAATATGAAAGAAAATAATTGATAATGAAAAATTTAATTACCATAATAACATTGACTATAGTATTATTCAGCGCATCGATTATTTCTGCAGCGGATACATTCCGCTATGTCGGATCTAACCTTGAAGAAATAAAAGGGACCATAGGCGGAGAAACGCTTACACTAACAAGAAGTGCCCTAGATAATACACAATATACGGCGTATTCATCTGCATCAAAAAAGAGATTTTTTATCAATATCTCTGGAAATAAAAATAGTGGAGAACTGGTAGTATGCAATGTTAAGAATGCCGACGATATAGGCGCCGCAGATTGTAAACCAGGCCAGGCAATCGCAATACAAAATGCGGACCCAAATGAACAACCCGGCAATAATACCCCTCCGGCTCCGGGTGGCGGCGCGCTTGTTTGTCCAACGGGCGAAGTATATGAAACTGTTTTTGGCAAAATATGTGTAACGGATGATATCCTTGGGTCTTTCATAGGCATAGTCTACGCGTGGGTTGCGGGGATAATAGGAACCCTTTCTTTGCTTGGTTTAATTTATGCTGGATTCCTATATATAACAGCTACCGGAAACCCTGATCAAATAGGCAAGGCCAAGGATACTATAGTCACATCAATCACTGCACTTATTATAATATTATTTTCTTATGGACTTATAAAACTATTAATTCCAAGTATTAAATAATGAGTAATTATTTATTATTACATGCACTAGACCTTTGGAAAAATATAGAATGTATTGAAGGTGGTAATAACCCCAACGATCCATGCCAACTAAGTGATTTAGCAACTCTTCTAACAAATTTAATCAACGTTGCTTTAGCACTAGTTAGCACAATAGCTGTAATATTTATAATTGTTGGTGGTTTTCAATACATTACTTCTGCCGGTAATCCGGATAATATCGGCAGAGCTAAAACTACAATCCTATATGCTATTATTGGTTTAATTTTAGCTATTATTTCTTTTTCGATTATTAATTTCTTAACAGGAAGCTTTTAATACATTGCAAAATAAGCGTAAATATGGTATACTAAATGAAAATAATTAGCAAACTGACAACCGTTCTTTTAATAAATATTTTCCCGACATTTGTTTATGCAGACGATATTTTTGCAAATAAACAATGTAAGCCTAAAAATAATGGCGGCATCATACCTGATTGTATAATCCCCAAGGATCTTTTAGGATTATTAGGAATAGTAATTGAAATATTAATGGCTTTAGTAGGTACAATTTCTGTTCTGTTTATCATAATCGGTGGTTTTCAGTATATTACATCTGCCGGAAATTACGACAATATCAGAAATGCAAAAAATACCATTACATATGCAATAATTGGGTTAGTAGCATCATTAATGTCATTTGCAGTTATAACATTTATAATTGATCATGTAGGACAATAATATGAAGAAAGTTAAATACTTATTCTGGTTGTTAATTATATATACCTCCCCTGTATTAGCCAAAATAGATCCGCCAGTGAACCCCAATAATAACCCGTTACCAACAAAAACATTGCCTGAAATTATTTATTCTATTTCAAATTCACTAACACTACTTGTTGGAGTTATAGCAATATTATTTATAATAATAGGTGGATTTCAATATATTACTTCGGCTGGCAATCCAGATAATATCGGGAAGGCTAAGAATACCATACTTTATGGAATAATAGGTATAATCGTAGTACTTTGTGCCTGGTTAATTGTAAAATTCGTTATAAACAGCCTAATTCAAACGCCAGCAAGCAATAATTTACAAATTGTTTTCTTAGGCTATAATTAAATTATTAAATAAAGTTAGAGGAGAAAAAATGAAAAAATTGATTAAAGCTAGTCTTGCATTAATAGCTTCTACTCCAGCCATTGCATTAGCTGCCCCTTTGAGTCAGTGTCCTACAAATGCGGTTGGTGCATGCACCAGTACTCTACCAGAAATGATTACTGTTGTTTCAAATACTATGCTTCTACTTATTGGAATCATTGCTATTTTGTTCCTTATTATTGGTGGCTTTCAGTACATCACTTCAGCCGGAAATCCAGAGACAATTGGAAAAGCTAAGACTACAATACTTTATGCAATCATCGGTATTATAGTTGCTCTGATTGCTTACGTAGCCGTAAGCTTTGTTATTGGTAGAATAATAGCCCCGGTAGCATAACAAAATTGGTTATTCTTTAAATTACCAAAACCTCCGTTACTCTAACGGAGGTTTTGGTAATTATGTCAACTCTTCTATGGCTTTTGATTTTTCTTCATCCTAAAATATAAATAATGGATATATTTTTAAATACTATTATTTATGCTCAAAATAATATTCCGGCAAATGAAATACCAGTACCCAAACCATCAAGGGCAGTTGGGGGCGGATTACTTGATATTATTACAAAAGTTTCTAATACATTATTATTGCTGGTTGGAATAGTGGCTGTTTTATTTTTAATAATCGGCGGTTTTCAATATATCATCTCAGCCGGAAACCCTGAAACGGTCAACAAAGCTAAAACTACGATACTTTATGCAATAATTGGGTTAATTGTTACTCTTATTGCCTGGGCAATAGTTAGCTTTGTAATAGGCGCCTTGAAGGCATAACTATCGATTTTTATAATTGCAGAGACGTTAAGAATAACACCCTTAACAAACATCCTTAACAAGCTTAACTAATATCGGTAAGAGTTGAAAAAAGCATTGTATTATATAGAATATAGATATGGACAAAGAGCAATTAGAAAAAATAAAAGAAATTTTTTCACAATATCCCCAAGTAAAGCTTGTTTATCTTTTTGGTTCGCAGGCAAGAAAAAATATTGGGCCTTTAAGTGATTATGATTTTGCAATGTATTTAGATGAAAAAAATTCAATCAAAATGTATGATCTCCAATACATCATTCTAGCAAAGTTAAGCCGTTTACTTAAAACAGACCAAATTGATATTGTCATACTAAACCTAACAAATAAACCAGCATTAAAATATAACATTATTACAGAAGGTATATTAATCCTAGAAAAAGAATATTTCAAAACCTTAATTGAACCAAGAATATTAAACGAATATTTTGACTTTAGAGATTCTCTCATAAGACATAATTTAACTAAAGCAGGGGCGCATGACTAATCTAATGCTAATTGAGGACAAGATAAGTTCTATTAAAAAGTATCTAAAGATTCTTGAACGCTATAAAAAACTTTCTAGAAAAGAAATAGAACAAAACATAGATCTTCGGGGTGCTGTTGAACGATATCTTTATCTAGTCACACAAGCAACAATTGATTTAGCGGAAACAATTATTGCATATAAAAAATTCCGCAAACCAACAACTTATAGTGAAAACTTCGATATTCTAAAAGAAGAAACAGTAATCTCTACTGATTTGACTAAAAACATGATAGACATGGCCGGCTTTAGAAATATAATGACCCATGATTACGATAAATTAGACTATAAAAAAATTTATGATGTCCTAAAAAACAAACTTACAGACATTGAAAAATTTGTAAAATCGGTTTCTAAATATCTTTCTATATAACATTAAAGTAGTAGGCTCAAAACTTCTTTTCCAAACCCTGTAACTCTTATTTGTTTTAGATCTTTAAAATAATGTTCTCTTGTTTCTTTTCTAACATCAACCAGATTAAACATCATTAAAACTTCTTTGAGCGGACGGCTAAAGTCTTTAAACATTCTTTCTTTGTTTGGCTTTCCTTCATAATCTATCCATTTCAAGTGATAAGATTCCACCGTTTTTTTAATAAAATAATACCAATCAACCCATTCTCCCTCTGCGCCTCCAAAATGGTAAAGTAAAAATCCTATGATACTATCTATATGACTTTGAACAAATTCAGCCGTGCAAAAACCTTTAAAATCTTGTATCCATGGTTGTATACCCAGTTAAATTGAAAAAAATATGCTTCTATAACAAACATAAACTGTTCGGTTTTTGAAAGATCCAAAAACTGTCTTAGTTTAAAAGTAGCACGAAAATAGCCTCGGCGTTTTCTGATTAATCCTGTAATTTCAAAATGTTAATCTTATTACTTCCTAACCCTTTTAACCATAAACTCTACTGCTTCATTCATATTAATTGGAATAATCTTAATCTCTGGATAAGCATTCTTAAAGACTCTAAAAACTTCATCAGCAAAAGCTTGGCCTACTGTTGGAACTTTATCAAAATCTAAAACAACAGTTCTAAACCGATTTAGCGCAGATAGTACTCTCCGTGCTTGAGACCGAGAAATATAGATAGTACCCATGGTGTATAATTTAATCTCAATCTTGGTCTTATCAAAAGCATACTCTTTAGGATCGGTTTGATATTCCTTAAAAATATCTATAAGGTGTTTTTTAGAATTCAAAGAAATTGTAAATAGAACCTTAGTTCCCCTCTTGGAAGACCTTAATTCTTCAATAAAAACATCATTGATTAAATTGTCAATTCTTAAACGATAATCATGACTTTCTAGCATAAAAATATCCGCCGCCTTTGAAGTAAAAAAAATTCCTTCCCCTGAATGGAATTTTGGAGCAGTAGTGGTTTTACCTTTGAGTAAATCTTGAATGGCCTCAATCTCACTTGTAAGATTCCTTTTTTGCATGATATTTTTAAAAGCCCCGATTCCAAAATCATCAATAACGAATCTTAAATTTTTATCGTCTTTTATAGCTTCAACGTGGATAAATTTAGACTTAGAATGTTCTATGGCATTATTTAGCATCTCTAAAAAAGCGTAGTCAAAAATGCTTTTTACGTTTTCGTTTAAATGTTGCAAAAATGGATTTTGTGCAACAAGGCTATCAAGAACTTCATGTTCTTTTAGGTTTTCATTTTTAAGACGCTTTTTGATAGACTTCAAAAAAATAAAGGCATATTCAGGAAGAGTATAAACGGCATAACGATAAGACCCACTTCTTATAAGTTCACCTTTTCTTACCATTTCAGTAATAATAAAACTTATATGCTGTCGAGAAATTTTCCCTCCCAAGATATCAATGACATCTGAGGTCTTAATTTTTTTTCTCTCCCTGACAAGATTTGAGATTATTTTTTTTATTTGCACTGACATTTATATCTCCTCAAAAGTTAATGTCAAGTAAATTATAATCAATGTCAAGTTTAATGTCAACAGAGTTTTTACTACAAATTACTACAAGAATAAATCTTTGTAAGTTTTTTACAACTTATGCACCTAAGGAAAAACCACGTTCAATTTGCCAAAGGACTTGATAAGGACTTGTCAAGGGACGCACCCTTGCTATCTGGCAAGGGTGCGTCCCTTGACAATTTGATATTTAGCACTAGACTACTATAACCAAATAAATATAAATAATTTGAATGATCGAAAAAACTAATATATAAATACTATAAAAAAGATATTGATTAACAATATCTTTTTTATTTGTTATAATATTTATTG
>PFOW01000021.1 GCA_002792735.1 bacterium CG_4_10_14_0_2_um_filter_33_32 | reverse complement strand
AAGAGAATACACCAATCTTTGGGTAATATTTCACCCATTGATTATTTAATAAAAACTGTTCCGGAGTCTCAAATGTGCGTGACGCGTACAATATGTTGAATAAAACTTACTTTTATATTAGAATTTACATCTGTAGACTTTAAAATAACTTATTATTTTGGGGGCGTAGCTCAGTTGGTTAGAGCGTCTGCCTGTCACGCAGAAGGTCGCCGGTTCGAGCCCGGTCGTCCCCGCCATTTTAATTACAAGTCTTTATATGTTACCTTGAAAAATGAGTTAAACATAATTAGTAGAGCTTGAGAATAGTGATTGACATCAAAATGGTGTCTTTTTTTGTGTTTCTATAATCAGATATTTTTTAAAAGTACCCAAAATATCTTTTTGCAACTTTTTAGAAAAGTTGCGTAAAATCGCCCACTACCTTGAAAAGCCGAAAAACAAGTATTTTTCAAGCTTTCGAACCTGAACGGTCTCTAAGAAGAGGCCGCCTTTACAAAGAGATGTTATTACTCTCTTTGTTTCAGGTTGAGCAGGTTCTGATTCCAACTATGAAATTGGAACCGCTTTCAAAAAACCTGTTTTTTATGCGCCTTTTCAAAAGGTGTGCAGAAAGATCAAAATAAGAATTTATAATTTTGGGATATCTTTTTCTTTAATGTCTCCAGTAACTAATTCTTCTAGAAATACCGATAATATTACAGCCGTAGGTACAGATATTAATACCCCGATAAAGCCTAATAGTTTTGCTCCAATTAATAAAGAAAGTATTATAACAATCGGTGATAATCCTGTTGCCTTTTTCATAACTACAGGAACCAATATATGATTTTCAGCTTGCTGTATTCCTATGTATAGAATAAGAACGGCTAGTCCTAAAACTGGTTCTTGTGTGAAAGCTATAAAAATAGCCGGAATAGCTGAGATTACCGGACCGATAACAGGAATTAATTCAAAGATACCCGCAATTATCGCTAAAGTTAAAGCGAATTTAATTCCTAAAATTTTTAACCCAATAAAACTTAGAATACCTATTGTGAAAAGTAATATTACTTCTCCTCTTGTCCAACTTCCAATTTTTTTATGGATTTTTTCAACAATAATACTAGCTTTTTCTTCATACTTTTTTGGAAATAACGATTTAATATAATTTATTGTTTCATCTTCAGCAATTGACATATAAAAAACCAATACAAGGATAACAAAGAAGCTTATAAGTCCGCCAAAAAATCTAGAAACTGCTGATAGCATATTGATTGCAAAGCCAGTCATATTTTCCGATATATTACTAAGGCTTTGCTGAATGCTTTGAGCTATTCGTTCATGTTCTGGAATTTTACCGAAGGTATTATTTATTCTTTCAATAAATCTAGGAATATCTGATGATAGTTCTTTAATTTGAGATGATAATTGAGGCACTATAATAGAAATCAATAATCCAATAATACCAAAAACAATAATATAAATAGAAAGGACAGATATACTTGCAGGTATCCCAGTTTTTTTTAGATATCTAACAGTTGGCCTTAGTGCCGCTACAAATATTAATGCTACTAGAAATATAGTGAGCACATCTCTGATAAGATAAAGAAAAATAAATAAAATAAGCACCGCAAAAAACTTAAATATTGAGGAAAAAGATAATTCTATAATTGTTTTATTATTATTCATTGCTTAAATTACTACACTATTTAATAGAAGTTTAGTCAGATAGTATAACAAAACTCCTCCAAATATTGCAAGGGAATAGGTAGTTTTTTTCTGTTTCACAATTTCTGGTATTAAGTCTGTTGTGGCAATATGCAAAAATGCTCCTGCTGATACCGCCAACAGTATAGGGGTATAATTTGTAAATGTTGCTGCCCAGAAGCTCCCAGCTATAGTAGAAAAGCTTATAACAAGGGAAGCGGCCAAGGCGCCTTTTTTCTCTCGGCCTGATGCTAGCATTACAGAGGCGATTGTAAATCCGTCCGGAATCTTGTGGAGAATGACTGCGCTGAAAATAGTAATTCCTAATAGAAGATTAATATTAAATCCTGCTGAGATTGAAACACCGTCTAAAAAAGTATGGATGGTTAAAGCTAATAATATAGACCATGCAGTTGATTTATGAATTTCTTCTTTGTGTGTTTCTTCTCCAAAATGGAAATGGGAAGATATTATATGTTCAAAAAAATGGATTAGAAAAAATCCTAAAATAATATACAGCATTGCATTTGGCGTAATTTTCATAGCTTCCGGCAACATTTCTAAAAGAGCAGCCGCAAGAATAAATCCCGCGCCTGCTGCTATAAAATAAAATAAAGATTCTTTTGATATCTTTCTTTTTGTAAGAACAAATAGAGAGCCGAAAAGGCTTGCTGCGCCGGCTACAATTCCTAAAATGATAGATAAGGTAAATTTATCCATTTAATTTATCGATTATCAGAGAATGATTAGATAATATATCTAAAAGGAAACGATCTTTGCATTTTTGTCTATAGTTGTATTCTTTATTAGTAAGGACTGTATAATTTATTTCTGCCCCCACTTCTTTTTCCAGCTTTTTAACAAATTTGTTCAGCTTATCTCTTTTAACATTACCAACTAAAAGCATATCGACTTTTGTATTTTTGTTCCCTGTAAATAGTCCGGAGAGACAAGCAAAATTAACATCTCCCAAACTTTTTACTTCATCAGATATCTTGTCATCTGATTTGCTTGTTTTTTCAATTATGCCTAACAGCTCGTCAAAAAATACAAATCCTTTGCTGGCTGAATAAAATATTTTTTTACCTTCACTTTTTTTCTTTAAAAATCCTAAATTTGTTAGGATTTGTAATTCTCGTCTTACGGCATTTATTCTGGTATTTAACTTTCTTGTAATTTCACGAACAAAAAATGAGCGCTCTGAATTTAAGAGAAATAATGCTAATATTTTAACTCGGGTTTTTGAACCAAAAAGTTGTTCTAATTTCTTCATTGCTTTTAATATATCAAAAAAGAAACCAAAAGTTAAATAATATCTTACTTAGCTTCTTCGGTTGGTTTTTCCCCTGCTTCCTCTTCTTTTTTCTCCTCTACTGCGTGGACTTTTTCTACGTCCTCTACAACCTTTTGTTCTAATTCTTTTAACTCTTCTTCTGATCTAGGCACCTCAACAAGTACAACTACGTCTTCCGGGTCATCAATGATTTTGATATTTTGTGGAACAACTAAATCGGAAATATGTATTATATCATCAAAAGTTTTTAGACTAGAAATATCAACCTCTATTGAATGAGGAATATCAGAAGGCAAGCTTTCTACCTCTACTTCATCCTTACTTTTTACAAGAGTACCTTCTAACTCTCTAATCGCCGGTGCTTCTTCTTCTTTGATAAACTCTAACGGAACTTCCGCGTGGACTTTTTCTGTTAATTTAACTTGATGAAAATCAATATGGATTGGTTCCATTGTTATAGGGTCAATTTGCATATCTGAAATTAAAGTCTTTTTAATTTTATTTTCAATCTTTAAATCAATTAAAGTATTCTCTCCAACAGATTTATAAATTTTTTGAAATTCTTTTTTATCAACCGTTATAGATTCATTTTTTTCATCTTTGCCATAAACAATTGCAGGAATAAGATCTTTCTGTCTTAGTTGACTGACTTGTTTTCCTGAAATATTTCTTTCTTGTGCATTAAGCGTGAAATTTTCCATAATTAATTCTCCAATACTATGTTGGCTATTCTAACTAACTAATGAATACAGGTCAAGGGTAATTATTTATTAAACAAAGATTCAAAGTTACCGTCAAACCCGTCTAAAAATTCATGCATTTCTAGAATTTCATTGCTGGAAACAGGGTTTTCGGTTTTTTCTTTGATAGGTTCAATCGGATTATTATCTAATATTTTTTCGATACTGTCTTTTTCAAAGGATGGTTTACCTGCGTTAGGACCGGAAACAACAATTGTTGCCATAACAGGCATTTTGCATATATAACAACTTAATTGAACTAATACTGCTTGTCCTAATTGTCCCATCAGCTGGACATTTTCTTTTTTATAAGAACTACCACAGCTAGGGCATTTTATCATGGATTGTATATTTTTAATGAGTTCTTCTAATTGATGATTATTCATTGATCCCCTTTCTAACTCTAAGTAAATTATACCTTAAAATAGCTGATTTGTCAATGTGAATGTTCTCTATTTATAAAGTATAAGAATGATATTAAAAATACGGTAAAAGCAAATAAAAGGATTAATGCAATTAATTTATTAAAAGCCTTAGCGCTTAAAGCCAATAATCCGCAAATAATGGTTACTGAATACATAAATAGAACAACTTTTTGTTGTGAAAGTCCCCTTTTTAATAATTCATGATGGAGATGATGCTTATCCGGCTTAAAAGGCGAATGTCCCGCAGAAACTCTTCTTATTATAGCCCAAGCCACGTCTAAGATTGGCAATCCTAAAATTAATAATGCTGTTGCTATTTTACCGCCAGAAAATATAGCCAATATAGCAAGTAAAAAACCTAAAAACATGCTTCCCGAATCACCCATAAATATTTTGGCAGGATGAAAGTTTAAGGGTAAAAAGCCTAAAACTGCGCCCGCTAAAGCTATGGCAAGTAATGCGGTAATTGGTTGGGAAACATCGGGCGATAATGAAAGTATGAATAGTATTATTGCAGATATACCTGAGACTCCTGAGGCTAATCCATCAAGCCCATCCAAAAAATTGATAGCATTAATTAGAATCAGTATCCAAAAAAAAGTAAAAAGGTCTGCCCAAAAAACAATATGGTAAGTGGTTCCTAGGATATTCACAGGTATTTTAAGCATATCTAATTGGATAAGTCCGCCAAAGGGGTTAGTGATAAAATCAATTCCGATTCCTGACGCAATAATTACAAGCGTAGCCAAGGCTTGTCCTGAAAGCTTAATAAAAGGATTAATGCCCCAAATATCATCTGCAATTCCAAAAACTAATAAAATAATCCCGCCGATAAAAATTCCAAGAATATGTTTATTAAGTGGTGTAGTTGAAAGTATTACTGAAAAAAAAGAAATAAATATAGCTACACCGCCTAATCTGGCAATAGGGTGTTTGTGAACTTTTCGTTCATTTGGTTGATCAACCGCCCCTATTTTAAAAGCAAGCCACTTAAAGAAAAAAGTAAGGGCCAAAGATAAAATCGCAGTTATTATAAAAATTGATAAGTAATTTTCCATCAATTAAAGTATAGCAAAATAATGACCAATTCCTAATAACCAATGACCAACTAATAATTTCTTAATGACCAATGTCCAATGAACAATTTATCTTTTGATAATTGGAATATATTATTGGTCATTGGGATTTGGTCATTCTCTTCTAATTTTTTTTGTAACCTGCCAGTCTAAGCGTTTTCCTATCATTAATCTTGTTTGGGAATCAATAGCCGGGATAGAACTAAAGAAAATTGTTACAATGGGTAGTAGTATCCATTGAGCTAACATTGCGATGTGCCTGAATTTTGTATAACGGGCAGGTCTTTTTGGCAAAAGAAGACTGGCAATAAGGACGTTAACAAAAAAACCTATCATAGCTACAGTAAGAATCCTGCTAGTAATTATAGGTAGATTATGTGCAAGCACTGAGTATTTAAACTGAGGGTTTAATAAGCCAGGTAGCCAAGCCGTAAATGTAATAAACAGGGGAGCTGTCGCCCAAAGAAAGTATCCTTCAATGATTCTGTATATAGAAACTACTTTTTTCGTTAAGGAAATTTTTTTGTTATTTTGAAAATTTAATACTACATAGGCAAGATCAGATGCTCCCCATGCCCAACGTCGTAATTGGATATATTGTGCTTTTAAAGTATCCCAGTAATTTTTACCTAATACTGCGTCTTGATAGACAGGTAGGAAAACCGGGATAACAGCATGATCGCCTTCGTAAGTGAAAAACGTTCTCCAGAATTGATGTCCATCCTCTACGATGGTAGTTACAGACCAAAAATCAGTATCGACAAGAGTTTTAAAACTTTGAGCATGACTGGAAAAATTTCTTAAGCGCTCAGGTCTAGTTGATTCCATTAATTGCCAAAATGAATTTCCCATCGCAACAACTCTGGTTGGAGCCGGTACATCCCAAATATTGTTATTAAATATTGGTACAGGTTGGAAACTTCTTCTGGTTCTTTTGGGATTAATAATATATTTATAAGTTAAAGAGGGAAAATATTGAGGATGAACTTTATTATCAGCATCTAGGGTTGTTGTTATGATATTTTCATAGGGTATATTTCTTTCATCTATAACTTTTTTAACCTGTCTTGCAGCATGAGTAATATTTCCTCCCTTACCTACAATTTCCCCGGGCGTATCCTTAGGATGCATTGTCCACATGAATAATCCGAATTTATCTTTGAATTCTTTTTCTAACGTCAAAGCATTTATTGTGGCATTTGTTTTGTCTCTTTCTTCAGTGGCTAACACGAACAGTATTTTTCCATTGGGAAAATTACTGTCTACAATTGCCTGTATAGATTGTCTTAGTATGTTTATATCTTCCTTATATGTAGCCAGTATTACTAATTGGTAGATTTCTCTATAGTTTAGTATTTTTTCTTGAGGAATATTTTTTATTTCCTGATAAAAATTTTTTAAGAAATTTAGATAAAAGATTTTTTTTCTAAGTTTTGCAGAAATTCTAAGAGGTATATTAAAAGGAAATAAAAGCCAAGTTTTTTTTTGGAGTTTTATTATTTCTTTTTTAACCTGTTCCTGGGTTTTATATAGATTTTGTGTTTCCTCTAGTCTTGAAAGCCAGTCAATATTTTGTTCCATGTTCAAGCGGTTATAGGCATATAATAAATTTCTGGACATATAAAAAGCTCTAAAAAGCCAAAATAAGTCAAAACATATTACAAAAAATGCAACGATAGAGGGTGCAATTAGCGAAAGGATAACTGGAGCAAATAATGCAGACCAAGTTAAAAGACCTGGTATAATTTCCCACATTCTTCTTAGGTGATATTCGCCAGGGTTAGTAATGTCTGTTATTTTTTTCATATTTGTACTTTGAAAACAAGGAAATTAATTGCTATAATGAAAAACATTTCTATGAATATAGTAGCTGAAGCTAATAAATAGGAAACATTAATAAGATTTCTTTTACTCATCATGAAAATAATTAAAGAATTAATGATTAGTATAATTGTTCCTGACAAAGGGATTCCGTAAATGTAATACCATGGTCCGGTTTTATCTATTCCTTTGATCGGCAGGTAATGCAAAGGGATAAGATAGTTTTCCGGTCGTCCTTTTATAGAAGCTATGCCCCAAGTAATCAAATTAAATATTACAGCGAAAATAAAAAAAAGAATCAAAGGATTTTTTTCAAAAAACCTTCGATAAACATACTTTATTAATTTCACAGCGTAAAAATCTTTTAGATTCATGTTCTTATTGTACCAGATTTTATAAATGGAGCCGATGGTCGGGATTGAACCGACGACCTACTCTTTACGAAAGAGTTGCTCTGCCACTGAGCTACATCGGCACTTTTTTAGTTTGAGAATATGTAAGATAAATAATGCTTATAATAATGAAGCCAGCTCCAAGAATAGTTGTTGATGATTTTATTGATTTCATTTGATTAATGATTATAAATTATGGAGCGGGATACCAGGATCGAACTGGCGCCCTAACCTTGGGAAGGTCATGTACTGCCACTATACTAATCCCGCTAATTAAGAATTTAAAAAAGATGTACATATAATTATACTACATCTTCTTTTAATTGCTTTTATGCGATTAAATTTTGGTCGGATCTATTTTTGCGCTTACTCTTCCTTTTGTAACATCTCCCTTGGTAACAAAGTCTTTTTTATTTTTTATCATTAAAGGATTATGAGTTAAAGTAATCGCTCCAGTTGGGCATTTTCTTTGGCACATGGAACAGAAAAAGCACTTTTCAAAGTTATAAGACAATTCCCAGCCCAAGGCTGGTCCGCCTTGGGCGGAAAAGCCTTTTTTCGCAGGATTAACTTTGATGGTTTGAGCTGGACAATAATATACGCAAGTCATGCAGCCGATACATTTTTCTGGAAAGAATTTTAATTCGCCCCTCCAGTAATTAAGGTTTTGTCCGTCAACTTTCTTTTTTGGATAAAGACCTAATTTTTCTAAGACTCCTCTTAGATATTCATCACCTTTCGGAGGACAACCGTTTATATATAAATCTATTTTTGTATGACTATCAACGGGTCCGGCAAATGTATAAGCGGATGAAAAAGCATTACCGGAGATTGCACAACTTCCAAAAGCAACCTTCTTAGCTTTAGGAGGTAGTTTTTTTAAAACATTTAAGAAATAAGGTTTTATTTTTTTAGTTAAAATTCCTGTGAAAATGGTAATATCTGCCTTTTTAGGATCTAAAACAGCTTTTACTATATCTTTTGACTCATTTAAAAGTACGCCAGCCGCCAATTCAATATCACAACCATTGCAGCTTCCTACATTAAGATAATAGACATTTAGCTCCTTTGGTTTTTTCATAAGACTTTTATGTCCTTTACATAAACCTTGCTAGTTTTTTCTGTAACTACATTAAATTTAGCATCATTTATTGATGTTCCTTCGGATTGTACTTTTAATATATCGGTGAATTCTTTTTCGGTAAAATGTTCATCTTCGGGTATGGCTACGTTAACTTCTAATACTTTTTCTGATTTGCTTCCTTCTGCAATTTTTTCTACTTCTTTTATTAATTTTTCGGCTATATACAATTCATGCATAATTTACCTTTCTGTACAGGAGAAGCAAGGATCTATTGAAGCTATTATCAATTGTGCCTTGTTTTTATCTTCTCCAATTAACATTTCTTTTAAGGCTGGTAGGTTTGAATATGTTGGTGGTTTAACTTTAAGCCTTTTTGGAGTGTCTCCGGAGCCTGTAATTATATAATGGAAAAGTTCACCGCGGGGAGCTTCAACTCGGCCGATGCCTTCGCCGATTTGTGGGAAAATTCTGCCTTCTTGAGAGGATATCGGACCTTTAGGTAAATCAATGCAAGCTTTTTTTATTATATCTAGGCTTTCCTGCAGTTCTAAAAATCTTATATAAATTCTTGCATAGCTATCGCAATCATTTGAAATAATGTAATTTTTGCTCTGTGTCTCAGCATAAGCAGCGTATGGAGTATCTTTACGAACGTCCATTTTAACTCCGGAGGCTCTTGCCGTAGGACCTACAACGCCTAAATATACAGCTTTTTCTCTTGGTAAAATTCCTAATCCTTTAGTGTTTTCTTTAACCTCTTTATTTTTTTCAAAAATATTAAGGACATCTTTTATGATGTCGTCTAAATAATCAATTTGTTTAAGAATTGGTTGTATGTCGCCTACATCTTTTAGGATACCGCCCATAGTATTTATTTCGTACATTATTCTGCCACCCGTAACGTGCATTAAAATGTCCAAAATACCTTCTCTGATGTGAGACAAATGAGATGAAAATGGTTCAAAGCCGAGTCTATCGGTAACCAAATCAGCCCATAATAAATGGGAATGAAGCCTTTCTAGCTCTGCTACGATTGTTCTAATATAGCGTGCACGATCAGGGACTTTGATCTCCGTGGCATTTTCTACTGCCTGAACATAGGCTAACGAGTGTGTGAACGAGCAATAACCACAAATACGCTCTACTAAGCCTAAATTCTGATAGTAATTTTTCCTCGTAGCAATCTTTTCTATACCTCTATGAAGGAAGCCAAGCTCAATTTCTGCATCTTTTATCTTATTATTAGCTGTTGTTAAGTGTACAATGAATGGTTCTTCAAAAGATATGTCTTTTGGGCCTACTTTTATGGTTTTTATTGCTTTTGGGGGGTTGTTTTTGCTCATTTTGGTTATGATCCCTCTATAGACCTAATTCCTGACTTATATTTTGCATTGATTTAAGTGATATTTCGACGAATTTGTCCAAACTAATATCTAACTCCTCACATTTTTTGATATCTTCCCTATTTGCACCTGCTGCAAAACTCTTTTCTTTAAAGCGGTTTAAAACGAATTGAGTATCTATTGAAGCTAATTTTTTGTCAGGATGAATTAAGGCGCAAGCTACGATTAATCCGGTAATAGGATCAATTGAGATGATAAGTTTTCGTGCTTTACTGTCTCTTGGGATATCAAGCATATGATTATGGGCCTTAATTATGTCGATTATTTCTTTATCAACTTCTTTTTCTTCTAATATTTTGGCCGTAATCAAGGTATGGCTTTGGGGATCATTAGCGGTTTGTTCGTAATCTATATCATGCAACAGTCCTGCTAGAGCCCATTTTTCAGAATTTTCGTTAAAATATTCACCAAATGCTTTCATTACAGCTTCTACTGCCAAACTGTGCTTGATCAAGTTTTTATTGCCAAGATTTTCTTCAACTATTTTAAATGCTTCTTCTCTAGTCATAATTAATTCTCCCTAAATGGATGATTAAATTCAGGAGTTAATAGGAGCGGTTTATATTCTTTTCCTTGGAATTCTATTCCGTATAAATCTGTTATTTCCCGTTCAATCCATGAAGCTGTAGGATAAACAGATGAGATAGATTTAGCTTTATCGTTTTTTATAACTGTTTTTAGGGTATAGATCTGTTTGCTAGCTTCAAAATGGTAATAAATCAAAAACTGATCGGCATTCTGGAAGCATGTTGCAGTAATGAATCTGGCTTTTTTGCTTTTGATTAGCTTAACAATCTTTAAGATATTAGTATTAATAACGTCAGAGTAGTATGTGCCATTTTTAAGTAGGAACTTTAAACCTATTTTATCCATTAAATTTCCATATTATCTTTATTTATTATAATTAAAAAGCTTTGTTTCTGCTACAGGGAATATTTTACTTAATAACATATTTTAAGGTAATTTTGGATAATGGATCGAGGAAATACATAAAAATGGTATTGACGCGATGTTCGTATTTTGCTAGTATAATTGCTC
>PFOW01000020.1 GCA_002792735.1 bacterium CG_4_10_14_0_2_um_filter_33_32 | reverse complement strand
ACAAAGAGAATACACCAATCTTTGGGTAATATTTCACCCATTGATTATTTAATAAAAACTGTTCCGGAGTCTCAAATGTGCGTGACGCGTACAAACACTTCAAAATCCCACCTTTATTGGCTATAATATTTATGTTAGAATAGTTTTTTACTTAGGAGAAAAAATGGCATTTAAAAAAGTTGATCCAAAAGTTGATTTAGTCAAGTTAGAACACAAAATTATAGATTTTTGGACAAGAAAAGATATTCTTTCTAAGTACCTTAGAAAAAACGATAGCTCCAGCGAGATATTTTCTTTTTTGGATGGTCCAATAACTGCTAATAACCCCATGGGTGTTCATCATGCATGGGGAAGAACCTATAAAGATTTATGGCAAAGATATAATTCTATGAAAGGAAAAAAACAAAAGTATCAGAATGGATTTGACTGTCAGGGTTTATGGGTGGAGGTGGAGGTAGAAAAAGAATTAGGTTTTAAAACGAAAAAAGATATTGAGGATTATGGTATTGATAGATTTGTCAACAAATGCAAGGAAAGAGTTTATAAATATTCCAAAATTCAAACAGAACAATCAAAAAGACTAGGCTATTTTGCAGATTGGGAAAATTCTTATTACACCATGTCGGATGAAAACAACTATATGATTTGGTTTTTTCTTAAAAAATGTCATGAAAAAGGATATTTATACAAAGGCCATGATGTTGTGCCTTGGTGTTTAAGATGTGGAACTGCTATTTCTCAACATGAAATTTTGACCGAAGAATACAAAGAAATGATTCATCAGTCGGTTTATGTAAAATTACCGATAAAAAACAGAAAAGGAGAATTTTTTCTTGTTTGGACGACAACTCCATGGACTCTAACATCTAATATTGCTTTGGCTATTAACCCAGAACTTACATATGTAAAAATAAAAACTGGCAAAGAAATCTATTATCTTTCAAAAGAGACCCTTTCTATTATTGAGGATGAGTATGATATTCTGGAAGAAATTAAGGGTGATAAACTTTTGGATATTGAATATGAGGGACCTTTTGATGAGCTAGAAGTTCAAAGAGGGGTTTTACATAAAACTATTTTTTGGGAAGAGGTTGGCGAAGAAGAAGGCACAGGGATTGTTCATATAGCCCCAGGCTGTGGAGAAGAGGATTTTAGATTATCAGTAGAGCATTCATTGAAAGTTATCGCACCTTTAGATGATGCCGGAAATTATATTTCAGGATTTGGGGAGCTTTCGGGTAAAAACGTTAAAGATGTTACTGAGGCAATATTTGAGAATCTAAAAAAGAAGAATAAAATATTCAGGATTCATAATTATACCCATCGCTACCCGACATGCTGGCGCTGCAAAGAAGAGCTTATTTTTCGTCTGGTTGATGAATGGTATATTGGAATGGACAAAAAAGACCCAGAAGACAAAGAGAAGAGAACTTTGAGAGAACAAATGATTGATATTGCCAAAAAAATCAAATGGATTCCTCTCTTTGGTTTAGATCGAGAGCTTGATTGGCTTTCAAATATGCACAATTGGCTCATTTCTAAAAAAAGATACTGGGGATTGGCGCTTCCGATTTATGAATGTGACTGTGGAAATTTTGAAGTTATCGGTTCAAAAGAAGAACTGAAGGAAAAAGCTGTTTCCGGTTGGGATAAATTTGAAAGAAATACTCCACATAGGCCATGGATCGACGAAGTGAAAATAAAATGCTCTAAATGTAAAAAAGAAATCTCTAGAATAACCGATGTGGGTAACCCCTGGCTTGATGCCGGAATTGTTCCTTACTCTACTATAGCAAAAAGCAACCAAGGAGAACCTCTCTACAAGCAAGATAAAAAAGAATGGATGAAATGGGTGCCGGTTGATTTTATAACAGAAAGCTTTCCCGGCCAATTCAAAAATTGGTTCTATGCTTTAATCGCTATGAGTACGGTTATGGAAGGTATAAAACCCTACAAAACAGTTTTAGGCTATGCTTCAGTTCGTGACGAAAAAGGTGAAGAAATGCATAAATCTAAGGGTAATGCTATTTGGTTTGATGATGCAGCCGAAGAAATAGGCGTTGATGTTATGCGCTGGATGTATGCCAGACATAATCCTGTTTTTAATCTTAGTTTTGGCTATCATGCAGCTTCTGATATCAGAAGGAAGATTTTAACTCTTTGGAATGTATATTCATTTTTTTCAACTTATGTATCTATAGATAATTGGGATCCCGATATCGAGAGTCAGGAAATAGAAAAAGATTCAGTTTTAGATAAATGGATTATTTCAGAATTGCATTTGTTGCTAGAATATGCAGAAAAGGAGCTTGATAATTTTAGGGTTCATACTTTGATGGAGCGGTTGGAGAAGTTTATCGATGATTTATCTACCTGGTATGTTAGGAGATCTAGAAGACGATTCTGGAAATCAGAAGATGATCAAGATAAAAAGCAAGCTTATGAAACTTTGTATGAAGTTCTGGTTAATCTATCAAAGGTACTTGCGCCAATCATTCCTCATCTTTCTGAGGAGATTTATCAAAATCTTGTTTCGGGAAGAAAGGGAGAGCCGGAAAGTGTTCATTTATCAAAATGGCCCAAAGCGGATCCAGGGAAAATAGACAAAAAAATATCAGAAGAGATTAATAATGTTAGAGAAGTGGTTAATCAAGGTCTCTCACAGCGTGCGGAAAAAGGAATAAAAGTAAGACAACCATTGGCAAAAGCTCTTATTGAGTCAACATCTGAAATTCAAAATGAGTTCTTGAGTCTTATTCGAGAAGAGCTTAATGTAAAAGATATCGTTGTCAAAGAGGGTAAAGAGACTAAAGTTGAGCTTGATACAAAAATAACCCCTAAGCTAGAAAAAGAAGGTTTGGCTAGAGAATTGGTTAGAACTATTCAATCTATGAGAAAGAAGGCGGAATTTAATGTCGAAGACAGGATAATTATATATTATTCTACTGATAGTAATTTACTAAAGGATACCATAAAAGAGCATTCTACAGGGGTGTATAATATCGGGAAAGAAACTTTAGGCGAAGAAATAATAGAAGGTAGAGAAAAGGTTGATTTTGATAGTGAATTTAGTATCAGCCAAGAAAAAATCTGGATCGGCATAGAAAAAATAAAAAAATAGAATTACTGTTTTTAGGTTTTTATAATGTTTGATTTTAAAAAATTAAAGAGTTTAGACTGGGTTTTAATATCTGTCACAATCCTAGTATTTGCGATGGGTATTATTGTAATTTACAGCACTACGTCTAGTAGCGCTGGTTTTGATGTAGCAAGAAATCAGATAATAAACGGGGTAATTGGTTTTCTTTTGATGATTTTTATTGCTTTCTTAGACTACCGTTCTTTTAAGTCTTTTACTCATGTAATGTATGCAGTAACTGTTGGTCTATTGTTATATGTTCTAGTTACTGGAAAAATATCACATGGAGCTACGCGTTGGATTGATTTAGGTTTTTTTCAGCTTCAGCCATCTGAAATAGCTAAATTTGTGATGGTTGTTGTGCTAGCTAAATATTTTTCTAAAAAAGGGGAGAGGATGGCTGATTTTTTCTCAATTATTGTTTCTCTAATCTATATAGGAATACCTGTATTATTAGTTATGGCTCAGCCAGATTTAGGGACTGCGATGGTTCTTATGGCTATTTGGTTGGGTATGATATTAGCAACGCAAGTAAGAAAAATTTACATGTTAGGGTTAGGTTTGTTTACACTAATATCTATGCCTTTTGTTTTTAATTTTCTAAAAGACTATCAGAAAAAAAGAATATTAATATTTTTGAATCCCGGCAGTGATCCGCAGGGAGCTGGATATAATGTTTTGCAGTCTACAATATCTATTGGCTCAGGAAAATTGTTCGGCAGGGGATTAGGTCATGGTCCACAAAGTCAATTGAAATTTTTGCCAGAACGTTATACGGATTTTGCTTTCGCTGTGTTAGGTGAAGAACTGGGACTTGCGGGAGGTATTATACTTTTAGCTCTTTTTGTTGTAATGATAGTCAGAATATTAAGAGTTGCTAAACTTTCATCAGATGCATTTGGGAGCTATTTAGCCATAGGTGTAGCTGTTTGGATAATATTTCAGATATTTATAAATATGGGCATGAATATAGGCATAGCACCAATAACAGGCGTACCTTTGCCTCTTGTAAGTTTCGGCGGTAGTTCGGTAATTGCTATACTTTTTTCTTTCGGTTTACTGCAAAGTGTTTTGATAAGGAATAAAAAGCTTAACTTTAGAGGTTAATATAGGGTTGAATAATTATTTTTTCTTTGTTACTATAGTCCTATTAAATTATGAATAGAGGAGCAAAATGGCAAAAGATACAAAAGAAATAAAAAAACTAGAAGAAGGTAGTAAACAGGGGAAGAAAGAAATAGACGAAAAAGACAAAACTATTTCGAAAAAAGAAACCTTCGCTGTTATAAAAACAGGCGGTAAGCAGTATAAAATTAAAGATGGTCAAGAGATAGCTATAGAAAAAATAGAAGGGAAAGAAGGGGATAAAATTATTTTTTCAGAGGTTCTTTTGATAGCTGCCGATAATGATATTAAATTAGGTACCCCATTTATTAAGGACGCTAAAGTGGAAGGTAATATTGTATCTCAAGAAAAAGGTAAGAAAGTTATTGTTTTTAAGATGAAAGCAAAAAAGAGATATAGGAGGACAGCTGGCCATCGTCAAGAAATCAGTAAAGTAAAAATAGTAAAAATAATTGCTTAATCTTAAAAATTGCCTCATAGAGGCAATTTTTAAATAGACTTTTTATTTTACGTCATGTTGTTAGAATATGAGTATGGACAATATATTATATAAACCTTTGGCAGATAGAATGCGGCCTGGGTCATTAGATGAGTTTGTTGGTCAAGAGCATGTGATAGGCAAAGGAAAGCCTTTAAGGCGATTAATCGAAAATGATAAGCTAAGTTCAATCATCCTTTGGGGGCCTCCGGGTACAGGTAAGACAACTATCGCAAGGATTATAGCCAATAGCACAAAAAGTTATTTTGTTGAATTTTCAGCAGTAACCGCTGGGGTTGCCGATATAAGAAACGTTGTAAAAGAAGCCAGAGAAAAAATGACTAGTTTTAGCCAAAGGACTATCCTTTTTGTTGATGAGGTCCACCGTTTTAACAAAGTCCAGCAAGATGTTTTTCTCCCTTATATAGAAAATGGAACTATAGTTCTAATCGGCAATACTACCGAAAATCCCGGATTTGAAATAAATTCCGCTTTATTATCTCGTTCAAGGCTATTTCGATTAGAACCTCTTGCAGATCAAAATATAGAGGAAATCATAAGTCGCACGCTTAAGGATAAAGAAAAAGGCTTAGGTAAGCTTAATCTTAAGATAGATAAACGAGCCTCAAACCATTTGGTAAAATTCGCCAATGGAGATGCGAGGATAGCTTTAACTGCTTTGGATATTGCCGTTTCTAATTTAAAGAAAAACTCAAAAATTACACTGAAAAATATTGAAGAAACGTTGACCAAAAAAGAACTTAAGTATGATAAAGCAGGTGATTCTCATTATGATACCATTTCCGCTTTTATAAAAAGTATAAGAGGAAGCGATCCTGATGCATCTGTACATTATTTAGCTAGAATGTTGGAGAGCGGAGAAGATCCGGTATTTATAGCGAGAAGGCTAGTAATTTTTGCCTCAGAAGATATTGGTAATGCGGATCCTCATGCTTTAATATTGGCTCAATCTTGCGCTAGCGCTGTTCATTTTGTTGGTATGCCGGAGGCAAAACTTATTTTGTCTCAAACAACTTTATATCTATCAACAGCCCCTAAATCAAATGCTTCTAAGATAGCTATTAATGAAGCGGAATTTGATTGTTTAAATCAAAGACTGGAACCAATACCGCTGCATTTACGAAACGCGCCAACAAAACTAGCTCAAAAGTTGGGTTACGGGAAAGATTATAAATATCCCCATAATTTTAAAGAAAACTGGACTAAAGAAAATTATCTTCCTAAGAATCTGATTGGTAAAAGATATTATAAACCATCGGATCATGGTTATGAAAAAATCATTTCAGAGCGTTTAAAAAAATGGTGGGGTAAGAGCTAGTTGACTAAGTAATTATATATTTTACAATAATCTTTAAAGATCGTTCCTTAAAATGTTTGAGCAAGGGTAGGGATGATTTATGGCTGATATGGATAGTAATGGCGAAAAAAGGCAGAAAAGAAAATGTGCTCACTGTAGATCATATTATTATATTGGCAAGAATGATGAACCAAAAGCAGCAACTTATCATCATTTGGTTTTTACTTCTGATGGCTTGGTACCAACAGAAAAACCTGAATTTGCAGGCGATCAGATAGAAACAATAAGACGCTTTAGAAATGTTAAAAATTATGCTGCTATTTTGTGTATGACTAATACAAAAAATGGTAATGGTAAAGATGGGTCAAATTACGGCTGTCATAATGCGTTTAATGATCAAATTATAAATGGCTGTTGCGGAATCGATAATATTGGCTTAAATGGTAAGGTGTATGTGGTGATCGGTATTTGCCCCCTTATCACAAATAAGTCTCCACGAGACCCAATCTTGCAGATACCTAATAGTTTATGTGAGTTTTGTTTCTACTTTAATGCGATTTTTTCAGTAGATGAGTATATGCCTTTAATGGAGATTATCACTAAATCATCACATTATAATGGTTTTGTTACGAGAGATAGTCTTGTTATAGCTAAAAATAAAATTCAACGCAGTGGTTTAAGGGCAAAGAAAATATCTACTAATAATGGTGTTCGTTGGCAACCAATTCTGAATCCTTAGGAGGTGTTAGTAATGGCAGGACTAGTTGGAGGAGAGTTCTTTTCGGTTGTAAATTTAGTGATTACAAGACAAGAACAACTGAGAGCAATCGACCCTGAAAACAATTTGCTGAAATGCAATATTAGTTTTAATGGCGGTGATTTGGGATATGATCCTTATCTATACGAATTGTTTGGCAGTATAGCGATAAATGAGGCAATGGATAAACTATACTGGAGATTAGAGTCTGAAGTTAGAAGACAAACCGTATTAAGTATGGCTAGAAGAGCGGTATCAGAATTGCAGCAAAAAGGAGCGATATAAGGAAATGGTTAATTTGAATAATTATTCGATTGAGACTCAACTATGTAGATATGAGGGTGGAACGGAAATTAAAGGACCAAAAATAATCATAAAACATAAATCAAGATCAATTTCAATTGAGAAAGCTGAAGCAGCTGTTATAGATCATTTAGCCATCAATAATTATGTCCCTTGGGATTATTTTAGAGTTATATCTTTTATTTAATTTTATATTTTTATTGTCAGAAGTTTACTTCTGACTTTTTTCTTGTCTATTTTTAGAAGGTGAATAAGTTACGAAACATTTGAGACTCCTGCAAATAACTAAGGAGTTTCCAATATGCATATCAAAGCCTTGTGGTATAAG
>PFOW01000019.1 GCA_002792735.1 bacterium CG_4_10_14_0_2_um_filter_33_32 | reverse complement strand
ACAAAGATTGACTATGCAAACAACCACCTGCTACTAAAAGGTAAGAAACTAGTAAACTGGCAAGGGACGCACCCTTACCAAGAACAGTTATACTAAACAAGATTGCTAATCAATTTGGTTAACGTATGTTAAATAAAGAAAAAAAGACCAAGATTGGTCTTATGGTGTGTATATAAAATTATTGTTTTAGATGTGGGAAATTATCAAGAACTATTTCTTTTATTATATTAATATCATCGTCAGACTTAACGAAACACATTTTATTTGAAAGCTTCTCTATCAAAGCAAGCGTAATTTCTTCTTCATGGTATGCGTTTAATCTTTGTACTTTTTCTAAAATACGATTTGCAATCTTATGATGCCACTCAACTGCTTCCGGTTCTGGTTTTTTAAAAATGAGTATTCCGCTTGCTACTTCTTCATTATTAGCTAATACCTTCACTGAGGCCTTAATGTATTTAGGTAAATTATCTAATCTTTGAAGTGAAAAAAGTAGGCTTGTAGGAGTATATATAATCTTTTCAAATTTGAATTCTTCTATCTCACTTAAATAAATTTCTTTTCCGTATTGCAAAGCCCTAAGTAATGTTTTCACCATCTGCAAAGCGGCATAAATTATTAATATTTCAGGAACTATCGATAGATATAAATATGACTTACCGAATTGCATCCGATAACTAAAATGAGCTAAAGCTTTAAATCCTTTGACTCTTTCCACTTTAAAAGCCGAGATAATAATAAAATTATCAAAATTCAACATTTTTTTTAATTCATGCTCACCAAGGTAATATCCTGAAAAGTTTATCTTATTTTTACGATGACACCGCGTGATTATCTGACAGTCTTCCTCATATTCCTTAAAGTCACTTACTAATAGATGGGAATAATGAATATTTCCGCCAACATAAGGAGGATAGTCAAGGTTGACATCTTCTAAATCAAAAATTTCCGGTGTTTCAATGTTTGCGTTAAAGCCGACAAAAGTCTGATTATTTCCGTTTTCCAGATTCTCAAATCTCGATTTTGGATAAATAACAGGCCATCGGGAATTGCTTAAAAATCTAAAATTCGATATTCTGTCTAATTTGCAAATTTCTTCTCTGTGAAGATATGTGGAGGAATCAAGAGCTAAATATAATCCCGCCTGAAACATTAAAAGCTTATATAAATTACTGTAATTATCATGAGGTGCAAAGTTAAAATTTTTTCTAGTATCACATGACCCATGAACAACAGGTTTTGTTACTGAAATACTATCTAATAGATTAAGAGGCCTGTGTTTTTCTAATATTTTTAATATCGATGGGTCTACATCTAATTCATTTCCCAGATACATACAATCACCTTCAATTTTTCAATGTACTAGATTATTTAATTATACCACCAAACGATAATAGTACAATTTCATGTACGCGTCACGCACATTTGAGACTCCGGAACAGTTTTTATTAAATAATCAATGGGTGAAATATTACCCA
>PFOW01000018.1 GCA_002792735.1 bacterium CG_4_10_14_0_2_um_filter_33_32 | reverse complement strand
AAAGAGAATACACCAATCTTTGGGTAATATTTCACCCATTGATTATTTAATAAAAACTGTTCCGGAGTCTCAAATGTGCGTGACGCGTACAGAGCCTGTCAAAAAATTGAATTTTATGCTAAACTAATTTTATGACAAGAACAATTCTTTTATCAATTACTCTTGTATCAGCTATTATTGTTATCATTGCTGTACTTTTGCAGGCCAAAGGATCGGGCTTGGGGGGAATTTTTGGAGGAGAAGGTAATATCTACAGAACAAGAAGAGGATTAGAAAAAGGTATATTCATATTAACAATAGTTGTTGGTATTATATTTGCAGCTTCTGCTTTTCTAAATGTTATTATTCAGTAATAAATATTAAACATTGAGATCTATTATATTAAGAGTTAAAGAATTTATCTTTAAGATTTTTAAACTTTATAGGGAATTTTTCTCTAATTTTTATTTTAGAGAAAAACTTATTCTTTTTATTTGCTCAGTTTTGATAATTGTATCGCTTTTTTCCCTGGTTTTAAAAAGCTATAAATTTTTTACGCACGAAGTACCTATAGAAGGTGGATCATATATTGAAGGTATCGTAGGACAACCAAGAAATATCAATCCTCTGTATGCACCTTCTAATATGGTAGACAGATCGCTTTCATACCTTATATATTCAGGCTTAACAAAGATTGATGAGAAAGGAAATATTATTCCGGATATAGCAGAACGATGGGAAGTTAAAGACAACGGGAAGGTCTTTAATTTCAAATTAAAACATAATGTCAAATGGCATGACGGAGAACAGCTTCTTTCTAATGATATACGTTACACAATTTCAGTAATTCAAGATCCCGATTATACAGGCCCCTTGAAGAATGAATGGAAAGATGTAGAAGTTGAAGTTCCTGACGAATATACTGTTGTTTTTAATCTTTCTAAGCCACAACCTTCCTTTATTTACAATACAACGCTTGGTATTTTGCCTGAACACATTTGGGCTGAGTTTGAAGTTAAAGACCTACCGTATGTGGAACAGAATCTTAAACCTATTGGAAGTAATAGATTTAAATTTAAAGAAACAAAGACCACAGAGAATGATTTTGTTAAAATTATTATATTAGAAAAAAATAGAGATTTTTATGATAAAAAGCCCTATATCGATTCTGTAGTTTTTAAATTTTATGATAATTCAGAAAAAGTTTTTGATGCGCTTGCTAAAAGGGAAATTATGGGTACCGCTAATCTAAATCAGGACACTTATAAGAAAGTCAAAGATTGGAATAAGTATAAAATATTTTCTTATATACTACCAAGCTATAAAGCAGTTTTTATGAATTACCCGAAAAATAAATTGTTGGAATCCATAGATTTCAGAAAAGCTTTGGAACTATCAATTAACAAAAATGATCTAATAAATAATAAACTTCTAGGTGTGGCAATTTGTAATAACGGAATATTTATTCATAATGATGCAAAAAATCATTTTGATATTAATGCCGCGAAAGAATTGTTACAAAAAATTGGTTTGAAGGATACAAATAATGATGGATTTTTGGAAAAAGATAACAAAGAAGTTGAGTTTAAGATATCGATTCTAGATGATAATGAATCAAAAATTGTCGGAGAATTTATTAAAGAAAGTTTTGCCAAAATTGGCATTCATTTAAATATTGAAAAAAAGAATCTATTGGAGCTTGAAAGAGATGTAATAAGGCCGAGAAACTATGAGTTACTTTTTTTCGGACAGAATTTAGGATTTGATTTAGATTTATTCTCATTTTGGCATTCTTCTCAACAAAAAGACCCAGGGTTAAATTTTACAAGCTTCTCGTCTAAAAAAACCGATATTATTTTAGAGAATGCTTTGAAAATCGAAGATAGAGAAAAGAAAAAAGAAGTAAGTAAAAAAGTTGAAGAATATATTCAGGAAGAACATCCTGCAATTTTTCTTTATTCCCCGGTTTTTAATTTTGTTTTAGATAAAAAAGTGAAAGGTTTTAATAAGCAGTTTTTGGTTTACCCTGAACAGCGTTTTTTATCAGTCGATAAGTGGTATATTAAAACTCAAAGGGTACTTAATAAATAATTTGCCCGGGTGCTGGAACAGGTAGACAGGCTAGCTTGAGGGGCTAGTGTCCTTATGGACGTGGAGGTTCAAATCCTCTCCCGGGCACCACAGGTTTAAAGTCTTTATAAATTGTTAAATATTTGTTAGTATAATTTTTATATAAGCTATTTAAAAAGCAACTATTATCGCTTATAATATTTTTGTTCGGGCGCTTAGCTCAGTTGGCTAGAGCATCTCGTTTACACCGAGAGGGTCGGGGGTTCGAGTCCCTCAGCGCCCACCAAGTTTCAGTAAACAGGGAACAGTTAACAGACAGCAATAAAGATAAAAAACAAAAGACAAAGAATTTATTTACCATTTACTGTTAACTGTTAGTTGATGAGCCGAGGTAGCTCAGTCGGTAGAGCACAGGACTGAAAATCCTGGTGTCGGCGGTTCGATCCCGCCCCTCGGCACCA
>PFOW01000017.1 GCA_002792735.1 bacterium CG_4_10_14_0_2_um_filter_33_32 | reverse complement strand
TTGTTACCAACTTCATGATTTATCACCTCGATTCCAATTTTGTAAAACAAGCTCAGGATAAATAATTATTATTAACAAACTACTTGGTTTGAATAATTATATTTCTCTACTAGCTTCTTCACAGGATATGAAGCAAGCAATAATGCAAGTGCAGCATGATCTCTATTACAATATTCAACATGCCATAAGTCTTTTAATGAACCAGCAACGGATCTATACTCCCAACATTCATTTATAGCAATTCCGTTCTTAACGTCTCCTAAATATTCTTTATCAAGATGTACCTCAAAGCACCTGTCATTATCTTCGGTATCGATTTTTTCATGAAATTCCATGAAATCGATTACTTTCTCTAAAAGATATATTTCAAGCATGATGCTTTCAACGAGTTCATCTATGGTATCAAAATTTTCGTCAGGACCTATTGGGCAATCTCTTATATATGTACTTGTTCCAAGGCTACATTTACCTGTGTTTTTATTATAATCAAGCCTAAATTGAGACAAACCATTAGTCCCAAATACAGATAGTTCCGCATATTCGCTGTATTCCTGATTATTATCTTTTGTAATAGGCTTAACTTGTCCTTTCAAACCGAACCTTACAACAGATCTCTCTTCCATTAAAACTCAACTCCTTATGTCAAAAAAGCGAATTAAGATAGTATAGCCTAATAACAGAAACAATGTCAATCCAATAAAAAAACCGCGTCTTCGCGGTTTTTTCGATTCTGACTTTTAAGTACAGAATTCCCGGCACTGGCCTACTCTCCCAGGACCTTCCGATCCAAGTACCATCGGCTCTAATGGGCTTAACTTCCGAGTTCGGTATGGGGTCGGGTGTTTCCCCATCGCTTAAAGCACCGGAAATTCTGTACTTAAAATAATGCAAATAAGTAAATTATTAAAGTTTACACACTTTGTGGTTACAGGGTCACAATGATCATTAGTACTCCTCGGCTGAACATGTTACCATGCTTACACCTAGAGCCTATCAAGGTTGTAGTCTTCAACCGATCTTAGAAGTCTAATCTTGAGGGAGGCTTCGCACTTATATGCTTTCAGTGCTTATCCCGTCCGAACATAGCTACCCAGCGATGCCCTTGGCAGGACAACTGGTACACCAGAGGTTCGTTCCCACCGGTCCTCTCGTCATGTTCCTCCCCTATTTCTAGGAGCATAGACTATATCTTCACCCTTTCCCGATAAAATCGGGATTAGGGGTCGGCATATTACCCATATAAACCTGCTTTTTAAAGCTTTCCAGTTTATATAAGTCCGCTCCAATTGGAGCAAGTCGTTACGGGGTCATTCTTAAAACTTTCAGCAATTCTTCTTTAGTTTTCTTTTTTCTTGTTCCGTAATTTTCATTTTGAATTACCAGCATATTATCTACAAGTTTTAGAAAATCTTCTTTAGTGAAGTTTTTCTTTTGAAGCAGAATAACACTTTTAAAAAGTACTTCTGCCTGAACTTTCTTAAATTGGATAAAGGGTATAAATAATTTTATAATTTTTTCTACTTGCTTATATCCGTTTATCCGAAGTTCTGTAATGCCATCATTCCTCTTGGATATGTATCCGATACTAAAAGCATCTCTTATCCAAATTAATGGCTTATCGTGACGGGAATCCTGATAGAAACAGATTGTTGCCATAAACCTTGAACGACCATTGTCGCTTCGTTTTTTAATCTGGAGCATCAAACTTCCATCACCATCTAAAAAACCTGCAATATATGCTATTTGTGTTTTAAGAAGACTTCCCACGGTATTGCCTTAAAAATTATCTGGTCATCAAGTAAGTATATCATAACCGGTTGACCGAAACCAGTTATTTCTCCGTTGCCAGATATATTTATGAAGGTTTCACCGTTATTAGCCGAATTGTCATTACGGATCTCTCCGTAAAGTAGCAATTTCTTACTAGGTGGAACTCCTCTCAAACTTCAATGCGCCTACGACAGATAGGGACCGAACTGTCTCACGACGTTCTGAACCCAGCTCGCGTACCGCTTTAATTGGCGAACAGCCAAACCCTTGGGACGTACTTCCGCCCCAGGATGCGACGAGCCGACATCGAGGTGCCAAACAGTGCCGTCGATGTGAACTCTTGGGCACTATAAGCCTGTTATCCCCGGAGTAGCTTTTATCCGTTGAGCGATGCATCTTCCACACGAAGTGCACCGGATCACTAAGTCCTGCTTTCGCACCTGCTCGACTTGTAGGTCTCACAGTCAAGCTCCCTTATGCCTTTACACTTTCAGTCCCGTTTCCATTGGGACCAAGGGAACCTTTGAACGCCTCCGTTACTCTTTAGGAGGCAACCGCCCCAGTTAAACTACCCACCAAGCACTGTTCCACTCTTTGAGTGGTTAGAATCAAAACTTAATAAGGGTGGTATTTCACTAATGACTCCACTCCGGCTGACGCCGAAGTTTCAAAGTCTCCCACCTATGCTACACAAATTAAGTCCTGACCCAATACTAAGTTATAGTAAAGCTTCACGGGGTCTTTCCGTCTTGTCGTAGGTAACCGGCATCTTTACCGGTATTGCAATTTCACCGAGCCCCTCGTTGAGACAGTTTCCAGACCGTTAAGCCATTCGTGCGGGTCTGAACTTACCAGACAAGGAATTTCGCTACCTTAGGACGGTTATAGTTACCGCCGCCGTTCACTGGGGCTTAACATCTCCGCTTGCACGGATCAGTGTAACCTTCCAGCACTGGGCAGGCATCAGTCCCTATACTTCCTCTTTAGGAGTTAGCAGAGACCTGTGTTTTTGGTAAACAGTCGCCTGGAATCTTTCGCTGCGGCCTCGCTTGCGCAAGGCAGGCCTTATCCCGAAGTTACGGCCGCTGTTTTGCCGAGTTCCTTAACGAGGGTTTTCTCGAACACCTGAGGCTACTCGCCTCGTCTACCAGTGTCGGTTTACGGTACGGTTTCTATAGACTTTAATTAATCAATTTTCTAGGCTCAACCTTCAAGCGAATTGCCCAATAAAGGACTTTCATTCTCACCCTTCGGGTGATTAGACACTTATAGCCATAAAAATGCCCGCTCTTTTGTTAAGCGTCTTGATTAGGAACATCTATAGAAGTAACGGAATATGAACCGTTTGACCATCGCTCTAACCCTTTCGGGATGAACTTAGGACCGACTAACCCCTCCCTGATTAGCATTGGAAGGGAAACCTTAGACTTACGGTGTGCAGGTATCTCACCTGCATATACGCTACTAATGCCAACATTCTCACTTCCTACTCGTCCACCCAACCTTACAGTTGAGCTTCATCCAAATAGGAACGCTCCTCTACCGATCCATCAAAAAATGATGAATCCCATATCTTCGGTACTACACTTAGCCCCGTTAAATTTTCGGCGCAAGATCACGTAACCCAGTGAGCTGTTACGCACTCTTTAAAGGAATGGCTGCTTCTAAGCCAACCTCCTGGTTGTCTATGTAATCTCACATCCTTTTCCACTTAGCGTAGATTTAGGGACCTTAGATGATGATCAGGGCTGTTTCCCTTTTGACTATGAGGCTTATCCCCCACAGTCTGACTGCTGTAGTAAAACAGATAGTATTCGGAGTTTGTTTAGAAACGGTAGCCGTGAAGCCCCGGTCCCATTCAGTGCTCTACCCCTATCTGCTATTGTACAACGCTAGCCCTAAAGCTATTTCGAGGAGAACCAGCTATCTCCAGGTTCGATTGGTTTTTCGCCCCTATCCACAGCTCATCACCCGGTGTTGCAGCTCCGGTGTGTTCGGACCTCCACTACCTTTTACAGTAGCTTCATCCTGACCATGGATAGATCACCTGGTTTCGGGTCTAGGAAGTATAACTAATTTCGGACTATTAATCCTCGCTTTCACTACGGCTCCGTCATTCGACTTAGCCTTGCTATACTTCACTAACTCGTTGGCTCGTTCTACAAAAAGCACGCCATCACCCGATAAATCGGGCTCTGACTCTTTGTAAGTATATGATTTCAGGTTCTATTTCACTCCCCTCACCGGGGTTCTTTTAACCTTTCCCTCACGGTACTAGTTCGCTATCGATCAAAAGGAGTATTTAGTCTTGGATAGTGGTCTACCCGGATTCCCACAGGATTTCTCGTGTCCCATGGTACTTAAGAATAGTTGTATAAGGCCAAAAAATTTTAATGTACAGGACTGTCACCCTCTATGGTGGCCCTTTCCAGGGATCTTCTCTTAACTTTTTGGTTTTTTACCTTATTCATAAACTGTGATTAAAATTAGCTAGACAAAAATCTTCAGGTCGGAATAAATCTGAAACTGAAGATTTCTGACTAAACTAAACAACTACCTTACAACACCTACATTTATTACTCACATAAAACCAGTTATAAAACTGGAAAATATTTGGTTTAGACTCTGCCATACTTATATTCGAAAAGATAAGTACGGTCTTTTCCCCGTTCGCTCGCCGCTACTAAGGGAATCTCGGTTGATTTATCTTCCTCTGGGTACTTAGATGTTTCAGTTCCCCAGGTGCCCATCCGTTAAAATAACGGACATCTCGAGTTTATCGAGATAGGTTGCCCCATTCGGAAATCCCCGGGTCAAAGCTTGCTTAACAGCTCTCCGAGGCTTATCGCAGCCAGCTACGTCCTTCTTCGGCTCCTTTTGTCAAGGCATCCATCATATACCTTATAATTAGTAACCCTATAACCACAAAATGTATAAATTGTGATCAAGAAATTGTTTTTTATTAACCTACTTTTTTTGCATTGATTCTATATTCTATTTTTAAGGTTCTTGATGAGATTTAAAACAAAAAAACCGCCGTAAGACAGCGGTAAAAATTAAACTATGGAAGTATTAATTCCCGATGTCTTTAAATCCTAAAATGTGGTTTTTTCTCATATAAATTTGTCTCATCCGTAATACATTTAAGTTTAAAACAAGGAGGATATATTGTCAACACCTAAAATTGTTGGTATTTTTGCTTTACCGTAGATTGATATGTTTATATATAAAAATACCCGCGAATTCGATAAAAATTGCGGGTATTTTTTAAGAAATTTCAGTAAAATTTAACCTTCTATTTCTCTCCGCAGTTTATCTAGAATATCTCTGGCCAATCCCTGTCCTCCAAGCCCAAACGATATACCTACAGCAATAGCTATTGCCCCAACTACCGCAGTAAATAAAGTTTGAATAAGCGCAGTAGCAATACCCAATTGCACTAAAGCAGCTAAAATGCTGAAAATTACAATTGAGTAACGCGCAACAGCGGCTAAAAAATGAGCGGCTTTAAATTTAGCACCTTCAGCGGCTCCAAGAACAATTTCAGCTAAGAAATAAGCCAAAAGTACACCCACAACCAATATTAATACGGCAACCATTACATTCGGAATGTAAAGTAATAAACTGTTGATAAACGCGCTTAGGGCTTCTAGCTGAAGAGCATTGGCAGCTGCTAGAAAGGCTATAATATAAACAAACCATTTGGTTAGCCATCCTAGTATTTTAGCGATACTAAGCCTAATACCAACTTTTTCAAAAGATCTTTTTATTCCAAATCTTTCAAACAAAGAATCCAGATGAAGAAGCTGAGAAACTCTTTCAATAATTTTACCCGCGATAACACCGAAGATTATTCCAACGACAATAATTACAAAAGCACCGATAAGATTCGGCAAAAATCCAAGTATTGTCCCCACCACTCTCTGTAGAGAGTCCGTCACGGCGGTTCCCCAATCTTGCACAACGCCTTGGGACATAAATACCTCCTTTTAATTTATTTATTAACTAAATTTTAACTATTATTATACCTTAAAGTCAAATTATAGTTATTTAAATAGTTTTGAATATGTGAAATGTAACAACGGTTGCTAAGCAAACTTCAAAAACTAATGGGGCATAATAATTATTTATTTTTATTTTTTGTTTCAATATTTTCCAGAGAGTAGTTTGCAGAATCTTTTTCATTCAATTCGCCAGTACCTGCCTTATCATTAAAAGCAAAAGCAACAACAACACCTAATAGAATTAATAGAATTGTTAGGATCAAAAAAATAAATAAAATCATTTTTAACCTCTGGCTACATATCTACTGATTCTTTGAGCTAGTTTGGCCAATGGCATTGTTTGAAGTACAACCTTCCCTGGACCTTTGATTGTAGCCATAAATAAACCTTCTCCTCCAAAAACCATGTTTTTTATGCCTTTTATCATTTGAACATCGTAAGTCATGGTTGGCTCAAAATAAGCTATATATCCATTATCAACTTTTAGTTCTTGATTATCAGCTAGATTATATTCTACTGTTTCTCCGTCTATTTCTATAAAAACTAAGCCTGGACCTTTCAGCTCTTGCATAATAAAACCCTCTCCTCCAAAAATACCTCGGCCAAGCTTCATTCTAAAATGTATTTTCATTTCTACAGATTCTTGCGCACAAAGAAAAGAACTCTTTTGACATATAACTGATTGACCTTCCGCTAGTTACATAGGCAAGATTTTTCCAGGTGAACAAGAACTGAAAGAAATTAAACCAGTACCCGAGGCTGAGCTAAAACGGTTAACAAATAATGATTCTCCAACTAATAATCTTGATACAGCCTTTCCCAAACCTAAAGCATTGGTCTGCATTTGAATATTAGGAGACATCCAAGACATTCCTCCGCTTTCACTATAAATAGATTCCCCCTGCTTAAGTTCGATTTGCAAAACTGGCATATCTTCGCCGGTGATTTTGTAATCCATATTTCTCCTTAAATTATTTTTTAATAATAACTACTTATTTATAAACCCAGCAAAAGAAAAATTAATAAAGCAATTGCGCTAACTCCCATTAAAATAGTAACAATCCATCCCCAAACATTAACCCAGTGCGGATTTGTAAATTCACCCATAATTTTCTTGTCCCGTCCGATTTTAAATATAAAAAACATCAAAATAGGTGCTACAATACCGTTTAATATAGCCGCGTAATATAAAGCCTTAATCGGATTAATATGTAAAAAATTCAATCCTAAACCAACAACCATAGAAACAATAATAATACCGTAAAATCCTCTGGCTTGCTTAAATTTTTTATTCAAACCTTCGTGCCACTTAAGTACCTCAGAAACCGCATATGCTGAAGAACCAGCTAAAACAGGTACGGCAAGCAAACCGACACCAAAAATACCAACTGTGAAAAGCAAAGAAGCAAAATTACCAGCTAAAGGACGCAAAGCCATAGCTGCATCTTCTGCAGAATTAATATTTGTAATCCCGTTTTTATATAAAACAAAGGCAGTAGTTATTACGACAAAAAGAAACACAATATTAGCCAATGCCATACCTATATAAGTATCTTTCCTCATTTCTTTTATTTCGTGCCTTGTAGCAATTGCCCTGTGATCAGATAATATACCCTTATCTCGTTCTTCTTCAATCTCTTCTGATGCCTGCCAAAAAAATAAATACGGAGTGATAGTAGTACCCATAACCGCCACCATAGCAGCTATAAAAGCGGAATCAAAACTTATTTTAGGAATTGCTATACTTTTAACAACCTCTAGCCAATCCGGCTGAATTATAATACCGGTAATGATGTATGCAAATAATGATAATGTAAGCCATTTTAATACCTTTGCATATTTATGATATGGCAGTGATACTTCTAAAAAAATTATAGCAAATGTTAGTATACATGCTCCTATATAAAAATTTATCGGGACTATCAGCTGAAATGAAGCAACCATAGCGCCAATATCAGCACCTATATTCACTGTATTTGCGATAACAAGTAATATCACAAGCGGATAAATTATTTTTTTTCCGAAATATTTACTGATAGCGCCGGCCAATCCTTTACCTGTAACAATGCCAATTCTCGCCACCGTTTCCTGAATAGCGGTCATCATTGGCAATAGATACAAGGCTAACCAATTTAAACCTAAACCATAAGTAGATCCGACCATTGAATAAGTGCCTATACCCGATGGATCATCATCCGAAGCGCCGGTGATTAAACCGGGACCTAATGTTTTTAAATAAGAAGCATGATGCTTAGACCTGGTCTTCTTTGGTAAGTTTAGATATTTTTCTATCTCCTCACGAGGGATTAAGATTAATCCATTATCAACTATGGGAAAAATAATATCTTTTCTAATCAAAAAGGATAATTTTCGTATAGAGATACCAAAAAGTTTCTGAGCTTCTTTTAAGGTAAAATTATCTTTCTTTTTTAATTGAGCCTTACTGAGAATGATAGACCTCATATTAACTATTTATTAATATTTTTGTTAATCTTAGATAAAACTTTTTTTAAATCATCTAAACTTTTTTCCGGACCAAGCTGGGTTGATAAATAACCTTCATATTTATCAAAATACTTTCGCTCGCCTGCCCACATTTCAACAAACTTATCGTCAATTCCATGCAAAGGATAGAGTTTTATATGAAGATGATTAATACCCATACCCTCCATAACCATTGCAACCCTGTGCACACCTAAACCTTTTTCCAATATTTTAGCCACTTTTTTTGAAGCAATCATAATATCTTTAACAATATCATCATCTAAATCAAATAAATAAGAATCTTCGTGTCGTTTCGATAACACCAATGTAACTCCTTCTGTATTAGGATTAATATCAAGAATTGCAATATATCGATCATCTTCCCAAATCTTTACAGAGGGAATTTCATTGTTTATTATTTTGCAAAAAATGCAATTAGTTGTCATTGATAAAATTATACAATTTATACTTAATGTTTCCAATAAAAATTATTCTAAGTGATAGCTAATATGAGATGTCTTTTTATATTTCAAAAATAATGTAATTACCTTCTTCAAGAGCATAAACAGGTAAATCCTTCTCTCCATATTCAGAAAGCTCTTGATATGCTTTCTCCCAATCAATAGAACCACGCGGATCATCTTTACCCCAATCCGATTTATAATGCGGGATAAATTTGATAGGTAATATTCCAAGACCATCCATGCATTGACGCCAATCACAAGTCCAAAAATATTTTGATAAAGCATTCGAACTTGCAGAATTTGTCGCTACAACTTTATCTCTAAAGATTTCTTGTAAATCAAATTTTTTGAGCCAATATTGCACTAAGTAATCATCTCCTCCGTGAATATTGATCACATCGCATCTTTCTACTTGTTCTACAAATTTATCAGGAAAAGCTAATTCAAAAATAGGTTTTATGTCTTTGTCTATTAGTTCAAGAAGACCTTCGGTATATTTTTTGTACTTCTCCTCCCAATTTTCTCTCTTCTCGGCAAAGAAGCAATATAGAATACAAGGCTTATTACCTAATCCTTTGATTACTTCATTATAAAATTTGACCGCTTTTGCAGGGTTATTCTTTAAACCGCCTGAATTTAGAATATATTTTGTCATAAAAGTATTATAACAATTTACAGAATAGTAAAATAGATAGTATCTTGACCATTTATTCTATAATAGAACTGATATCAAGCACTATTCGATTTCTGGTTTCTTTAATTTTTCTAAAAGTTCTTCAATATATTCATTAATTTCATCATAAAGATCATCACCCTTCAAGGTAGAAGTATAATAAAGATATTGTTTGATTAATCTATCATCTTTCTTATTTTTATTAGGGCTCAACTTTTTAGACTGCCATTCCTGATAAATTTCTGCATATTTTTGAGCCTGTTCATCATCTACAAAACTGTTTAGTAATGAGTATGACGTCACTAAATTATCTCTTAAGTCACGGCGATACAGCTCTCTTTATTAATGATATCTTCTAGCAAAATAAAGTATGCGCATTTAATTTTCGGTGCAGTATGGTAGCCAAGAAGTCCTCCTAAGGATGGCCTCTCCTTCTGTCCCCTTGGCAATACACGCCTTATAAACTTCTACAATCTCATTTGCCTCTTTTGCATCCATGCTATTATTTGTTAATAACAAATTTGATATAACCCTGGCTGGAACCTGGCGAAGATGATAAATTGCCGGATTTATGAACTGAGTTAATCTCTATTATATAACCATAAACATCAACTTTATCACCCTTATGAACCAATTTTTTTGTAGATTCTCCTGTGCTATTTTTATTAATACTTAACCAGGCAGAATTATCATTTATATTGATGAGACCAATAGATAAATCCTCAAAACGCATTTGAGTCCCTTGGCTAAGAGTTTGCGTATTTGGTGGATCTAAGTTTGGAGAATTATATAAGCCTATATAAACAACGATGCCAAAAATAATTATAGTTATAATGACAATAAATAATGATGATTTTGTTAATAATTTGCTTTTCATAAAGTCATTATATAAAAAAACAGCCAAAATGGCTGTAAATAAACTTTGGTGGACTAAGAAGCGCAGGAACCAGATACTAAAATATAAGAATTGATAATAAAAATTCTAGAAAAATAATTAAAATTATTAAACTCTTATATATTATAAGATTGTATAGCTAAAAATATATGTCTATTCTTGTTTCTCCCCAGACATTATTTTTATTAACTTAACTACACTCCAAGCTACAACTGCATATACAATCATGGCAATAATAGTTGAAGGTTCAAGAACTGCAGCTGTTTCAACACCTTCCCCAACCCCTGAACGAAATATCTGCTCAAAAGGAAAGACGAAAATACCGCTTAGGTTATAAATGAAATCTACAAAACCACTTGAATGACTTGCTCCTAATAGCTTAAGAACAAAACGGAAGGCTAAAAGTATTTCTAGCGCTCCTAGCAAAAAATAAACTACATAACCTACTGTCTGAGACCCTGTTGCCTCCCTTTTTGATGAAGCACTCTCAGTTGGATTGTTATTTTCCCTGGTTGTCACTGTTTCTTTATTAAATTCTGCCATTTTTCCTCCTTTTTTACTTTTTATAGTTATCCCTTTAATCTCTTTATTTTATCAACGCTTATAAAAAAACCGACCAACTAGGACGGTTTCACTATTTTGCTCCTCATTCTCTATATGAGTTCTTAAGCCTCGAGAGTGCCCAATAATTACTTAGCTTAAGTTAAGGGCAATCCTATATTTATTTTTTTATACTATGTATATAAATTAATTATACTACACCTAAAATTCTTGTCAATGTCAAGAACCACAAAACAGCCAAAATGGCTGTAAAATTAATTTACACAAAACAAAATGAAGTAGTGGTGTTTGTTGGAAAAAGTCAGAACCCATTTTGAACAAAATCCCGACTGATTGCCGCCCTGCGGGCGGCAGAACCGAAACTGAACGCTCGGGCGGGCAAAAAGGAAGGGGGTTGGGGGGAAG
>PFOW01000016.1 GCA_002792735.1 bacterium CG_4_10_14_0_2_um_filter_33_32 | reverse complement strand
AAGAGAATACACCAATCTTTGGGTAATATTTCACCCATTGATTATTTAATAAAAACTGTTCCGGAGTCTCAAATGTGCGTGACGCGTACAGAGTTTTGATTATACGATCATTTCTGCTATAATAAACACAGTAATATTAGGTATTATGAATACCGAATTTTTAATTATATCGATCATAATAATTGCAGGATTTGCAGTAGTTGTTTTTCTTGTTAACAAAAAATTAGATTCTTTAAATAATAAACAAGACGATAAGACTTTTATGGTTTTTCAGCAACAGTTAGGTCAAATCCAATCTCAACTTCAGAGCGGTCTTACTGAATCTAGCAGGGTAATCCAGGAACAGTTTAAAGCAAGCACTGATATTGTTAAGGAAGTTACAGAAAAACTTACCAAAATTGATGATACAAATAAGCAAGTAATGGGATTTGCCGAACAACTCCAAAGTCTTGAAAATATTCTTAAAAACCCCAAGCAAAGAGGTATTTTAGGTGAATATTATTTGGAAACCCTTCTTAAAAATACTTTTCATCCCGGTCAATATCAAATGCAATATCAGTTTAAAAATGGTGAATCGGTAGATGCTATAGTTAGAGTTAAAGATAAACTAATTCCGATTGATTCGAAATTTTCTCTGGAAAATTACAATAAGATTATAGAAGAGAAAAACCAATCAAAAAAAGAACAGCTTCAAAAAGACTTCAAGCAGGATTTGAAAAACAGAATTGATGAAACATCAAAATATATAAGACCAGAAGAAGGAACAATGGATTTTGCTTTTATGTTTATTCCTTCAGAAGGTATTTATTATGATCTTTTAGTTAATCAGGTCGGTGCCTTGAAAGTTAATACAAGAGACTTGATAGAGTATGCTTTTAGAGAAAAAAGGGTCATAATAGTATCCCCAACCTCATTTGCCGCATATCTTCAAACCGTTTTGCAGGGCCTTAGATCTCTTCAGATTGAGGAATCTGTTAAAGATATTATTAAGAGAATAGAAGCGTTAAGCAAACATTTGTTTGCCTATGATTCATATTTTAAAAAATTAGGCTCAAACTTATCAACAACAGTTGGTTCTTATAATACTGCCTCTAAAGAATTGAAAAAAATCGATAAAGATATTGCAAAAGTAACAGGTGAACAGGAAGCCATAGAATTAGATGAGATTGATAAACCCGGTTTAGAATAATATAATTGTATTAGGATATAGATATGAATTGGTTATCAAAACTAGAAAGAACAAAAAAAGAATTAGAAGATACCATTAACTTAGAGAGAAGAAAATTAATGATGGAAAAGGAAATGGTTTCTTTTCAGTTGTCTAATTTAGAGAAGAAAATTCAAGAAATCACCGAGCTGGAAAAGGAATTAGAGATTTTTATTGAAGAAAAAGAAGAAATATCCAAGATAGAGTCAGAAAAACTATCCAAAAGTCAATTTTTAAAAGATATAACCGAAAAAATAGATAAAATAATGAACGTAGATGAAATGATAAAGAAAAAGGGAGAAGAACTCCAACTTAAAATATCTCTTTTAAATAACCCAGAACCTGCCTGTCCTATTTGTCAGAAAGAAATGCGTTATGATCTAAAGGTTAATATTAAAAACAAGTTAAACCAAGAATTAATAAGGGAAAAAGAACTTATACGAAGGAATGAAGAGCAGCTAGAGTCTCTGGAAAAGAAGAGATTATTTGCCGAAGACGAATTGAAGGACATTGAGAGGAAGGTAATGTCGAAACCGCTAGTTCTTGAAAAATCCTCTGTTTTGGAGGTTAAAATAAAAGATATCAAAGAAGAAGCCGGGAAATTACAGGAATTAGGCAATAAAGCAAAAGAAATAGAACAGGTTTTAGATGATAATGCATATGCACCAATGGCTCAGAAACTTCTAAAAGAGGTAGAAAGAGAAATAAGAAAAAATTTATGACCCTTTCAAGCTATTTAATAGGAATTGGTATATCGACAATTTTATGCTGGGTTGCTTGGATTTTGACATTACTTAATATTGATCCTTATAATGCAGGGAATATAGGTTTGATAAGTTTTTTTATGAGTTTATTCTTTGCCCTAATCGGTACTTTAACTATTGTCGGTTTTTATTTAAGGATTTGGTTTTCTAAGAATGAGCAATATTATGAAAATATTACTGTTTCGTTTAGGCAGGCAATATTAATATCAATTGCAGTTCTTGGCTTACTAGGATTGCAATCATTAAAAATTTTGAATATTTTTGATGGAATACTTTTTGTTTTATCAATAATACTATTAGAATCTTATTTTTTAGCAAGGCGAAGTTAATATGACAAATATAAAAGAAAAATTGGAAGAATTAGAAAAAGAAGCCCTAAAGAGGATTGGCGGCGTTGTGTCGGTTCCGGGGTTAGAAACCATTAGGGTTAAATATTTAGGAAGAAAAGGTGAGCTTACTTCTTTTTTACGGTCTCTATATAAATTTACTGAAGCCGAAAAAAAAGTTTTAGGTAAAAAAGCTAACGAGTTAAAAAGTAGGCTAGAGGAAGACATTGAGAACAAAAAAAATATACTTCTTAAAGGATCTGTTCAAGGCAAAATTGAAGAAGAATGGATCGATGTTACAGAGCCGGGGATAAAAATGCCACTAGGCACTCTTCATCCTGTTACAAAGCTTATGTTTGAAGTTAAAGATATTTTTAAATCAATGGGTTATGAAATAGCCCAGGGACTTGAAGTAGAGGATGATTATCATTCTTTTGACGCTCTAAACATTCCCCCCGAACATCCAGCGCGAGACGCTTGGGACACTTTTTATTTAACAAACGGATTATTAATGAGGCCCCATACCTCCCCAGTGCAGATAAGGGTTATGGAAAATAGGAAACCTCCTTTAAGGGTTTTAGCTCCAGGGAGAGTGTATAGGTATGAGGCAGAAGATGCTACCCATCTTTCTGTATTCCACCAGATAGAAGGTTTTGTTGTGGATAATAATGTATCATTTTCTGATCTTAAAGGCACACTTTCTTCTGTTATGAAAAGTATTTTTGGCAAAGATGTAAAGCTACGGTTTAGACCAAGTTTCTTTCCCTTTACAGAGCCAAGTGCTGAAGTTGATATAAGTTGTGTAATGTGTGGAGGGAATGGGTGCAGATCTTGTGGCGAAGATGGTTGGTTAGAGATGCTGGGTGCTGGAATGATTCACCCGCAGGTTTTCAGGAATGTCGGATATGATCCGGAGAAAGTTTCCGGTTTTGCTTTTGGCATGGGGGCTGAGCGAATAGCTATGTTAAAATATCGTATTGATGATATAAGAGAATTCATGAAAGCTGATATTAGATTTTTGGAGCAATTCTAATGAGAAGTTTTTTTCTAGCGTTAGGGACAATAGGCTCAATTATGTTATTATCAGGCTCATTACCACAGATTGCTCATCTTTTGAAAGTTAAAGATTCTACTGGTCAGAGTATTTTTGCCTGGCTTATATGGATAGTAGCGAATATGCTTACCTTAACCTATGCGATTTATATTAAAGACCCGATTTTTATTTTTCTTGATTTTTCTTGGGTGATATTATGCAGTTTGACTCTTTTTTTAATATTGGTTTATAGAAAGAAGAACAATGAAAGTATCAATTAATTGGCTAAAAGAATTTATAGATTTTAAGATTCCTACAGAACAACTGGCAGAGAGAATAAATTTATCAGTTGTTGAAGTAGATGAGATTATCAACTTTAATAATTCATTGAAAGGTGTGGTTGTTGGTGAAATAAAAGAAATTAAAAAACATCCTAACGCCGATAAATTATCAATTGCTAAGGTATCGATTGGCAAAAAAGTTATCCAAATTATTTTTGGTACCTTAAAGTTAAAGGTTGGTGATAAATTACCTGTTGCGGTGGCTCCTGTTATTCTTCCTACGGGTTTAGAAGTAAGTAAAACTCAAATAAGAGGAATTGATTCTGAAGGTATGATTGCTTCAAACAAAGAATTAGGGCTTTTTGAATATACAAAAAGTGATGTTAATTTCCTAAATAAGGAAATTAAGCCCGGTACTCCTATTGCAAAAGCGTTAGGTATCGATGATATGGTTTTAAATCTTGATGTTTTATCAAACAGACCGGATTTATTTTCTCATTACGGCGTGGCTAGGGAAATAGGAGCAATTTTAGATAAAGATATTAATTGGCCCAAAATAGATTTAAAGGAGCATGAAGGAAAAAAGATAAACAATCTACTGGAAGTAGAAATTAAGGATAAGCATCTTTGTTCCAGATATCAGGCAAGGGTTATAACAGATGTTCATGTTTCAGAATCTCCCGCGTGGTTAAAAAATAGACTAATTGTTTTAGGAGTAAGACCAATAAATAATATTGTTGATATTACTAATTACGTAATGCTTGAGATGGGACAACCTCTGCATGCTTTTGACCATAATAAACTAGCCGGTACCCAAAAAAAGAAAATTATCATCAGGAAAGCTCATGCCGGCGAAGAAATTATTACTCTAGACGATAAACAGCGGAAGCTTAATAAAGAAACTTTGGTGATTGCTGATCAGAAAGAACCTGTTGCCATAGCCGGAGTTATGGGCGGTAAAGATACGGAAGTAGAGGAAAAAACAAAATCTATAATTTTAGAATCAGCTAATTTTAACTGGGTATCGATAAGAAAAACCTCGCGAAGCTTGGGGCTAAGAACAGAGGCGGTTATTCGTTTTGAAAAGGGCTTGGATCCAAAGCTAACGGAAGACGCGATAGAAAGAGCATCACAGTTAATAGCAGAGGTTGCCAAGGGCAAGGTTGTATCCGGTAGGATTGATGAAAACTACTCCAAGGAATCGCTAAAAAAGATTAGCCTAGACTTAAATCGACTTGATAAATTATTAGGCTATAAAGTCTCGAAAGACAAAATAAAGAATATTTTTTCTCATTTAGGGATAGAAGTTGGTTCAAATAATAAAGTAATGGAAGTTAATGTTCCTTATTACCGCAAGGATTTAAAAGAAGACGTTGACTTGATTGAAGAAGTAGCTAGAATTTCCGGCTACGACAAGATTCCTGTAACTGATCTTTCCGGGAATATTTCGATACCTTCCCAAAATGAATATGATTTAATAGGAGATAAATTACGAAATTTACTCAAGGGCTTAGGTGTGATAGAAGTGTACAATTATACTTTTGTCGGTGAGAGTCTCTTGAGGATCTTTGGCCAAAATAAAGAGAATCATTATAAATTAAAGAACCCTCTAAAGCCCGAGCATATATATTTAAGGCAGAGCCTGTTATTTTCAATGATTGAAGCTGCTTCGTTCAATGCCAGAAATTTTTCTGAATTTAATATTTTTGAAATCTCGGATGTCTTTAAGCAGGGAACGAACAAATTTCCGAACGAGGAAAAAAAACTAAGCATATTAAACTATTTAAAAGATAATTCATTTCTTAAATTGAAAGGAATTTTAGAGAATTTATTCCTTAGTTTAAATATAGAAAATTTGATCTTTAAACCGTCTAAGAATCAAGAAAATTATTGGCATCCGCAAAGAACAGCCGATATGTTTGTAGACGGGGTTTTTATTGGAAGAATGGGGGAGATTCATTTGGAGATTGCTAATAAATTCGAGTTTAAGAATAGAATTTCTGTAGTAGAGATTAGGATAAAGGATATGCTTTTAAAGAAAAAAGAAAAAATATTTAAATCATTTTCAAGATTTCCGAAAATAATTTTAGATATCGCTATTGTTGTTGATGAAAAAATATTGGAGGCAAATATAAGAAAAGAAATTATTAACTCTGCTGAGGGTTTAATAATTGACGTTGAATTATTCGATGTTTACAGAGGTTCTCAGGTAGAGCCGGGTAAAAAAAGTCTCGCTTATCATATTACCTATCAATCCAATGAGAGGACTTTAACCGATGAAGAAGCCGAATCGATTCAATCTAAGATTATCGGACATTTGTTGAAAAAATTTAAAGCTAAAATAAGGGGATAAAACTTGAAACATAAAACATTGAACATACAACATTTAACAACTTTTAGTTAAATAAGACATGATAATAAAGGAGTAATTATATGGATTTAGAAAAAATAAGTGGCTTACCCATCCGAGAAGAGCAAAATAAATTAGTTTCAGATCGTATGAATATACCGGAAGTAGATATAAGAACCATAGATCAAGCCCAAGAGGTTCTTTTAAGGAAAGTTGATAATCCCGAAGAGCTTTACTATATGTATAGAGCAACCATTAAAGATACTGATAAAGAAGCATTTAGCGATAAAGATCTTAGATATGATATTACCGTTATCCCATCATTTATGGTAGGTGATGAATTTAATAAAACGGTTGGGCATTATCACCCAAATGTTTTTGGTACAGAAGTGACTTACCCTGAAATTTACGAAGTATTACAGGGAAGGGCTCATTATCTGCTTCAGAGAGTTGATTACGAAAAAGATCCACAGGAAGTTCTAGATCCGATATTGATTGAAGCTAAGGTAGGGGATAAGGTGATTATTCCGCCAGGATATGGTCATGTAACCATCAACCCATGGCCAGAAACGCTTATTATGTCTAATATCTCAGCTTCTAATTTTAAGAGTATCTATGAGCCTTATGCTAAGGCTGTAGGAGCAATCTATTACGAGACTGCAGGCGGAAAATGGGTGAAGAATAATAATTATAAAGACGATTTTTCTTTAAGGAAATATCATACTTATAACTATCCTGGTTTTAACATATCTTTTGATAAGCCGATGTATGAAGATTATACGGATAATCCTTCAAATTATGAATTTTTAGCTAAACCCCAGGATTATTCTAAAGAATTTGAAGAATATCTTAATAATCTATCCTAGCACTCGTTATTGTTTATTTGCTTGACATTCGAGCAAAAATTACATATTATTGAAAATCTTATTTATTATTTTATAGTTAATAATTTAATTTAAGTTTTAGGAGAATGTAGATGAATATAGTTCTTAATTATGCAATTCAGATTATCCTTATGGGCTTGTCATTTTATTTAAGTAATCTGACTTATGCATATAGGCCAATATTTGAGACCTCAATCTTTCAGGGTTTTGTTTTTTTAAAAAGCTTTGTAATTTTTCTTTTAATATGGACTGTAATCAGTTTATTTTTTTATAATAAATCTCCCAAACATCTGTTTTATATGGTATCATTCTCTTTTTTATCTGTGCTGATTTTTAACTTTTGGCTTTCATTTGCATCTATGAAAGTTCCTTTTGGATTTTTGTTTTATCTTTCTATATACAGTTTTTTAATATTAATTATATCCGAGATGGTATATTTAGCTGTATTATCATTTTTTCCTCTGTATGAAAGGTTATTATTGGTAGGAGGTGGTAGTCACGTTGATTCATTTATTAAAGAAGTTAATAAACATCTTTTTAAAACAACAAAAGTAATCGGGATAGTAGATAATAATATTTCAAAGGGTACAAATGTAGAAGGTGTTCCGGTTTTAGGAAAAATTATAGATCTTCCTGAAATATTTAAAGAACATAAAATAAACGGTATGGTTCAGACAGGACATTTTGAGCAAGCAGTAAATATGATTATGTTATGTCGTTCTAATGGAATAAATTACAAGATTGTTCCTTTTATTGCCGGCATTTATTCAAAGAATATTGAACAAGAGTTTAAGGGAGACATGATTTTGCTGGCTTTAAAAAATACTCCTTTATCAGGCGCTAGTATACTGATAAAAAGAGCTATTGATTTATTGTTAGCTACTTTTTTATTAATATTACTTTCGCCATTTTTTATAATTGCGGCCGTTATTTTAAAAATTGAGGATTCTGGTGCACCGATATTTATTACCGAAGATAGATACAATGGTAATAAGAGAAAAAGCTTTAAGATGCTTAGGTTTAGGACATTGCCAAAAAGTGAAAAAGAAAATGTGGAAGCATATAATTATGAAGAAGCAACTGAACATTTAGCCGAGATTCAGGATGATAGAAGGGCGACAAAACTTGGTAAGTTTTTACGAAAGACCAAGATACGTGAATTGCCTCAGCTAATGAATGTTTTTTTAGGACAAATGAGTTTAGTCGGTCCAAGACCTCCATATGATTGGGAAGTGGAGCAATATGAAGATGAAATTAAAAAAAGATTATTGGTTACTCCTGGTATGACAGGATTATGGCAAGTGTCCAAAAGAGAAAATAGGGGGTTTGATGATATGTTTAGTCTTGATACTTTTTATGTTGAAAATTGGTCTTTTGGTTTAGACTTTACAATTTTATATAGAACAATAAAAAAAGTTTTCGGAAGTAAGTACTAAAATGAAGGTTTTAATTTTAGCGGGCGGTTTTGCAACAAGGTTGTGGCCTCTATCTGAGAAAAAGACAAAGCCCTTATTGCCCGTAGGCGGTAAGTCTATCATTTCCCATTTGGTAGATAAGATTAACCCAGATTTAGAAATAGTTATATCCACCAATGAACAGTTTGAAGATCAATTTCAGGATTGGAAAGAAAAAAATTATCCCGATCGAAATATTAATATTTTAGTAGAGCCGTCAAAATCAGAAAAGGATAAAAAAGGAGCTATCGGAGCTATCGGATATGCTGTCGAAACATATAATATCCATGATGACCTTCTTGTTGTAGCGGGAGATAATTTGATTACTTTTGATATAAATGAATTCATAAATAAATTTGATGGTAATAGCTTGGTGGCTTTTTATGACATAAAAGATAGGGAAGCAGCAAAAAAATTTGGCGTGGTTGAGATTAAAGATAATAAGGTTATTGATTTTGAAGAAAAACCATCTGAGCCTAAATCAACAATTGTTTCCACTCTCTGTTATATTTTGCAGAAAGAAGTTTTAGGTGATTTAAAAGAATTTATAAAAACAGGTAAGGACAATGCGGGTGATTTTATTGCTTTTTTAGTAAATAATAAATCATTTATTGTCAGACCCTTTGTATTTTCCGGTCTTTGGTTTGACATAGGTTCATTCGAAGCTTATTTAGAGGCTAATACTCAAATTCAGGGTTCTCCAATTATATCCGAAAAAGCTTTAGTTTCAGAAGATTCAAAAATCCTAGGCAGCAGTTTTATAGAATCTGAGGTAGTTATAGAAAATTCCATAATAGAACATTCTGTTATTATGGAAGGTTGTAAAATAAAAAATTCAACAATTAGAAATTGTATTATTGATGATAATTGTGTAATGACTAACGTTACCCTAGAGAATCAGATGGTTAGAAATAAAACTAAAATTTAGCAAATTAGAACTCTGATCCGCCTTTTTTCCAATAAGGTTCTTTGCTATAGCCTAGTTTTTCTTGTTCAAATCTAAATGCGTCTTCTTTACTTAAGATATCTTCAACAATATTCACTATTTTTTGTGAAACATTTTGTCCATATAAACTTGGTACATTTGCCATTTCTCGATGATCATCAGCACTCAAAACTATTTTTGTGATTAGTCCGGAATTAATGGGCGGAGCAATAATATTAGCACCAGCCATTACTGATTCGCTTCTATCAGAGTTAAATCTTAAGGTTGCGCAAGGAATTCCAAGAATATTAGCTTCTTCTTGCATTGATCCGGAATCTGTTACAAATAGGGTAGCTTTTTTCATAGCCGCGATTACATCGGTATAGAAAGGCCAAACAGGTGAGTATATAAAGTTTTTATTAATTTTCGCTAGATTTTCTATTTTTTCTTTAAGGTCATATTCTTTTAATGCATATTCGGTTGCTGGTAAGGAAATTAAAAGAACATTTTTCCCCATAGAGATTATTTGCTCAATAGAGTCTACTATTGTGGTAAATCTGTGGAATGATGAGACATTTTCTCTTCGATGAATGCAAAATCTTATAAAACCATCTTTAAGAATCGGGAACTTATCAAATATTGTAGAATCTTTTGCTTTTTCCTCAACCATTTTAATGGAATCGGCAACAGTATTACCAACCGTAAAAACCCTATCTGATTCAAATCCTTCCTCTAAAATACATTTTGCATTTAATTCTACCGATGCAAAATGGAAAGAAGCAGCGGTTTCTGCAACTCTTGTATTAAATTGTTCAGGGTAAGGCTCGCGCGAACCTTTGATCCAGTTATTATTTCCTAAAAGTGATTGTCTGTATGATTCAAAATCAAACTTATCAAGAATTTTATTAAAAATTTCTTTTTTTGGCGTAAATGTTCTAAGCCCTGCTTCTACATGAGCAACGCTTGCTACATTTACATATGAGCCTACAGCTCCAGCCATGGCGGTAGCCGTGTCTCCATGAACATAAGGCAGCATTATTTTACCTCGTTTCTTTGCCTCGTCTACGATCCAGCCTAGGCGATCTATAATTTGGGATACTTTTTGATAGAAGGTGCCTTCTATATTAAGGTTAAAATCTGCATCAATATCAAATTCTTGCTCTAGCCCACCACTTAAATTCCAGTCTTTATGCTGCCCGGTATGTCCGACCATAAAAGGAAGTTTTTGTTTTTTTAGTTCAAATATTAGTGGCGCTTGTTTTATAATGTCTGGTTTGGTGGCTATCAATACCAAATGAATATATTTTTCTTTAATTCCCGCAACTTTTTCCCAAAAGTCTTTTTTTATAGTAATATTTTGATAATTATCCATTAGATTTTCCTTTAATATAGATATATTTTAAACGTATTCTGTTTGAGTGACAAGGGTATTAAAAGTATAATTTTTGTGTTGGTTAGATTTAGGGGGTTGAACGGGCTTGACTTCTATTATATAATTGTTCTGTTTTACTACTTTTTAAAACAGAAGGATTCAATAATGGAAAAAATAATAGTTAAAGGCGCAAGAGAGCATAATCTTAAAAATATAGATATTGAGATACCTCGTGATAAGTTTGTTGTTATAACCGGTATTTCTGGATCAGGTAAGTCTTCTCTTGCATTTGATACTATTTATGCAGAAGGGCAGAGGCGGTATGTAGAGTCTCTTTCATCTTATGCTAGACAATTTCTGGGTTTAATGGAAAAACCTGATGTTGAAAAGATTGATGGTTTATCGCCGGCTATTTCAATCGACCAAAAATCAACTTCACGAAATCCCAGATCTACAGTGGGTACAGTGACAGAAATTTATGATTATCTTAGATTATTATTCGCCAGAACAGGAAAGCCCCACTGTACTAATTGCGGTAAAGAAATTAAAAGACAGACATCCTCTCAAATCATTGAAAAGGTATCATCTTTTCCTAAAGATATTAAGATAATGATTATAGCACCAGTAGTTAAAAGTAGAAAAGGTGAGCATCGTTATGTATTGGAGGAAATTAAAAAAGCAGGTTATGTTAGGGTTAGGGTTGATGGAAAAATCTATGATATCGAAGAGGAATTTGATATTGATAAAAATAAAAAACACACAATAGAAGTTGTTGTAGATCGTATAAAAATAGATCCTGATAATAGGAAGAGATTGGCGGATTCTATAGAAGCGGCTTTAAATCTGGGGGATGGAGAAATAACTGTTCATAATATTGATACCGAAGAAGAACATTTATTTTCAGAAAAATTTGTCTGTGTTGATTGCGGAATAAATATTTCAGAAATTCAGCCTAGGACATTTTCTTTTAATAGCCCACACGGAGCGTGTCCTGTATGTACCGGTCTTGGTACAAAATTAAAAGTAGAGGAAAGTTTTGTCTTGCCAAACCCAAGGCTTACTATTCTAGAAGGCGCTATTAGGCCATGGACAAGGACAGCTGCTAGAATGACATGGTTTGAGAGGATTTTAAAGGAAGTTGCAAAGCGATTTAATTTTTCCTTAGATGTGCCTGTGGGTGAATATCCAAAGGAAATTAGAGATATGGTTATTTATGGAACTGGTGATGAACTATATACAGTTGAAGCAGATTCTGATTATATGGGCTCTGTAAGAGAGATCAACACAACCTATGAAGGCGTAATACCAAACCTAAAAAGAAGATATGAGGAAACAGACTCAGATTATATGAGAAAAGAAATTGAAAGATATATGAGAATTATGCCTTGTCCAGATTGTCAGGGGAAGAGACTTAGAAAAGAGGCGCTTCACGTAACAATAGGCGGAAAATCTATAGTTGATGCAGCAAGCATGCCGATTAACAAAGCCATTAAATTTTTCAAGGAAATAAAATTTAAGGATTTTGAACAAAAGATTGCTTTCCAAATATTAAAAGAAATAGATCAAAGGTTAAATTTTTTAGTTAATGTTGGCTTATCTTATTTAACTCTTAATAGATCAGCCAGCACTTTGTCTGGCGGTGAAGCGCAAAGAATAAGATTAGCTACTCAAATCGGTAGCTCATTAATGGGTGTTTTATATATTTTAGATGAACCATCTATAGGTCTTCATCAAAAAGATAATACAATGCTAATAAATACCTTAAAGAATCTTAGGGATTTGGGTAATACGGTTATAGTTGTTGAGCATGATGAAGAAATAATACTTTCCGCTGATCATGTTATTGATATAGGGCCCGGAGCCGGTATTTACGGCGGTAGAATTATTGCTACAGGTACCCCCGATGATATAAGAAATAACAAAAAATCTTTAACAGGTAAATATCTTAAGGGGGATAGGGTTATTGAAGTTCCTTCAAAGAGAAGAAAGGGATTAAAAGAATCTATCAAAATAGTTGGTGCTTCAGAATTTAATTTAAAAAATGTTGATATAGAAATTCCTCTTGGTAAATTTGTGTGCATAACGGGCGTTTCCGGATCTGGCAAGAGTACTCTTCTAGATGAAATACTATCAAAATATCTATCAATGAAATTCTATAATGCACAGGAAGTGCCAGGCAAATTTAGGGAAATTACAGGGGATGAATATTTGGATAAGGTTATTAGTATTGATCAGTCACCAATCGGTAGAACTCCTCGTTCTAATCCCGCTACATATACGGGCGTATTTACTCCTATAAGAGAACTTTTTGCCCAATTGCCTGAAGCTAGAATGAGAGGTTATAAGTCCGGACGCTTCAGTTTTAATGTTAAAGGTGGTCGTTGCGAAACTTGTAGGGGTGATGGTGTCATTAAAATTGAAATGCACTTTTTGCCTGATGTATACGTCACTTGTGAGGAATGTAAGGGAAGAAGATATAATAGGGAAGCCTTAGAAATATTATACAAAGGTAAGAATATTTCTGAAGTATTGGATATGACAGTTGAACAGGCTTTGGAATTCTTTAAGCATATACCTTCGATAAAAACGAAATTAGCGACTTTAAATGAAGTAGGTTTGGGTTATATACATTTAGGACAGCAGGCAACAACTCTTTCTGGGGGTGAAGCGCAGAGGATTAAATTAGCATCAGAATTATCAAGAAAATCTACAGGTAAGACATTATATATTCTTGATGAACCAACTACTGGTTTGCATTTTGAGGATGTAAGAAACCTTTTATCTGTTTTGCATAAATTAGTTGATAGAGGAAACACAGTTATTGTCATCGAGCATAATTTAGATGTTATTAAGACCGCTGATTGGATTATTGATCTTGGGCCAGAAGGCGGAGACGCCGGAGGCTACTTGATAGCTGCAGGTACTCCCGAAGATGTAGTAAAAGTCAAAAACTCATATACTGGTCAATATCTTAAAAAGATGCTTTCAAAAAAATAACTTCTTACTTTAGCGATATCCTAAAAAGTTTTCACGATAAAAAAATACATATAAGCTGTTGACTGCATCTTGTCCCGCATAATATAATTAATCTACTGACTATGAGAATTTTAAAACTTCTAAAATTCCCCTTTTGGGGATCTGGTTCCGGTACTTATGCAAGAAAGTTGGCTGAAAAGCTTGCTAAATTAGGTAATGACGTAGCTATAGTTGCTCCTGATGATAGAGGCATTAGAGGTGTAAAGATCTATACAGCTAAGCTTCCTTTTTTTGCAGCTATAACTGGGCATAGTGAATATCCTGGTTGTAAGCTATATTCTAATTTAACTCCGCAAGAGATTAATGCTATTCTAGCTAGTTTTGTAAAGACAATTTTAAAGGCCGTAGACGAATTCAAGCCTGATATTATATATGTTCATCATGCCTCGTTCTTCACTTGGATAGCAAGCTATATCCGTTCTATCTACAATATTCCCTATATAGTGATCGAACATGGTACTGGTATTCTAAATTCTACACTTGACCGACGTTATCTTACTTTAACTCGTGACAGTCTAAATCATGCTGAATATATAATTTGTGTTTCAGGGGACACTAAAAGATGGTTTCAAAGGGTTTATGGTAAACGTCATGCAAATAAAATAAGAATTATTCCTGGAGGTGTTGATTCGGAAACATATAAACATGAAGCTCCTATTAAGATAATTAGCAAAAAATATCAATTAAAAGATAAAAAATTAGTGATTTTTACGGGTAAACTAACTAAACCTAAGGGTACAGAATATTTGGTAAAGGCTGCTCCTAAAATTGATGCAGAAATATATATTTTAGGATCAGGCGACGAGCTGTCAAATCTACAAGAAATTGTTAAAGAAAAAAAGATTAAGAATGTTCATTTTTTGGGATATTTTGGGCCTGAATACGTAAAGGAACTCAAAGAATTTTATCGTAGGGCCGATGTTTTTGTATGCCCTTCTATTTGGGATGAGCCCCTAGGCCTAGTGGTATTAGAGGCCATGGCTTCGGGTACGCCGGTTGTAGGATCAAAAAGAGGAGGTATACCGCTCGCAATTAAAAATAATGTAAACGGTTTTTTGGTAAAAGCTCGTTCTTCCAGCGCTATCGCAGATGCAGTAAACAAGATACTCCATGACCCAGTCTTAAGAAAAAGACTTTCTAAAGAAGCTAGAAAAACAGTTGAGGAAAAATTTAATTGGCTTACTATAGCACAGAGATATGAAAGAATATCCAGGAATACGATTGATATTCATCAGGGTAAAGTAAAACTAACAAAAAAGAAATTATCCTATATTAATGTTGATGCGGGTAAAAAAGAGCTTAAAGGAAGAAAACTGGATTATATTTAATCAAAAAATAAGTCGAGGTACAATGAAAAAACTAAAAATAGCGGTTGTGATACCGCCCTTCACAACTCTTCCTGCTCATGGTCAAGGAGGCACTGAACGCATTGCAGAAGGTATGATAAATGAGCTATTAATAAGAGGGCATAAAGTTACGCTTCTTGGTGCAGGTAGATGTAAAACAAAAGCTAAGTTTATATAAATATTTTCTAAAACTATTTCTGAACAAAATTTTAATACCGCATATACTGAGGCTGCAAGGGCTTTAAGGATTGAGACTGCTTATATCACAAAAGTTATGGATTTTATTTCCAAAAATGATGGTAAATTTGACGTGATATTTAATCATATGAGGGGCGGATATCTTATGTTGCCTTTGGCTAAGTACTTAAAAAATCCTATTATTTCTATTATGCATTTGCCGATTTTTAATGAAGTTGGGGAAGTTCTTAAATTGTTTAAATCACCTAATATTATTACTATATCCAATAATCAGAGAAAACCGGTCCCTAAAGTAAAATATCTTGCTACTGTTTATAACGGTATCAATATTTCTGAATTCAAATTTGATGATAAGCCGGAAGATTACTTTCTCTTTATTGGCGCTATGGGTGAGTATAAGACCCCTCATTTAGCAATACAGGCCGGCTAAAAAAGCGAAAGTAAAGCTTATTTTGGCCGGAGGCAAAAAAAGAGAGCCATATTTTAGCACCAAAGTTGCTCCTTTAATAGATAATAAAAATATTTAATATATCGGTGAGGTTTCCGGTAAAAAGAGAATAGAATTATTCAGAAAAGCGAAGGGGTTTTTGTTTCCTATAACATGGGAAGAACCTTTTGGTCTTGTTGTAATAGAAGCAATGGCATGTGGAACCCCTGCAATAGCTTTGAATCACGGCGCGATGTCTGAAATAATCAAAAACGGGAAAACGGGGTTTGTGGTTAAAAATGTTGATGAAATGGTCAAGGCCATTAAGAAAATAGATCAAATAAAAAGAGATGATTGCCGAAAAGAAGTAGAGAAAAGATTTTCTTATCAGCGCATGGTTGATAATTATTTAAAAGCTTTCGAGAAGATAAAAAGAGGTTAGACTTTTTACTTCAGCTAAATTTATTTGGCGGATTGCTAATATTAATCAATTTATACATTGTTTAGTAATCATTGAATCAATCGTCAATTAATATTAAAATTACATAAGTTAGGAATTAGTTTTTATGAAAATTGTTATTATCTCGCCACTATGAGAAAGAACTCCTCCAAGAAAATATGGGGGCACTGAGAGAATAGTTTATGCTTTGACCGAAGGCTTAGTAAAAGAAGGGCATGATGTGACTTTGTTTGCAACAGGAGACTCAGTTACATCTGCAAAGCTTATGTCGGTTTATCCAAGGTCTCTTTATACTGATGGTGTTTCTTGGAGCAATGCGTACTGGCCATCTATAAATATTTCAAAGGCCATTGAATATTCTAGAAAAATAAAAGCGGATATAATTCATAGTCACAGTCAGTATTATGGATATGTCTTTTCCCCTTTATCTCCAATTCCGATGTTGCATACCCCATCATGGCACTTTAAAGTCTCAAAGTATAGGTAAGGAAAAACAGGCTACTTTAGATTATTTTAAAAAAGCAAATTACATATCAATTTCTAGGTCACAGCGAGAACCAATGCCTTACCTTAATTGGGTTGGTAATGTTTATAACGGCATTGACGTTGATTCTTTTTATTTTAATGCAAGGAAAGGTCAGTATTTGTTATGGATGGGGCGTTTTACTCCTAAGAAGGGGCCAAAAGAGGCAATAATAATTGCCAATAAGACCAAAAGGAAATTAATATTAGCCGGTAAAATAGAAAAAAACAACAGGAATGACTATAATTTTTATAAAAAAGAAATTAAGCCATTGATAGACAATAAAAATATTTGTTATGTAGGAGAAGTATCTCAAGGTAAAAAAGTACAGCTTTATAAAAATGCATTATGCTTGCTTAATACGATAAAATGGGATGAACCCTTTGGTTTAATTCCCATGGAGGCAAATGCATGTGGAACTCCGGTTATATCTTTTGCGGAAGGTGCACTTAATGAAACCATTAAAAACGGACATAATGGCTTTTTAATTAAACCAAACAATCTGAATGGTATGATAAAATCTTTAAAAGATATAGACAAAATAGATAGATTAACATGCAGAAAATGGGTGGAAGATAAATTTTCCGTAAGCCGAATGGTGACTGATTATATAAAAGTTTATCAAAAATTTGTTAAAAAATAATTTTCTATAAAAATAATTATTTACATATTATGTGTCAACCGATAAACGATTATTGATCTATTATTTATGAATAAAAATGATTAAATTGAAGCATAAAATAACTATAAGAGTTATAATAACAAATTATGTATGAAACAAGCGATAAGGTTAAACAGCAAATAATTAATCTACCCCATAAGCCCGGTGTTTATTTTTTCTATGATCAAGGCAGGCACGTGATTTATATTGGTAAAGCGGCCGATCTGAAAGAACGTGTAAATTCTCATTTTCGAAATCCTTTATCAGCTAGAGATTTTAATAAGGTAAAAAATACAGAAAAAATTACTTCTATAGAATGTCAGTCGGAGATAGAGGCATTATTTTTAGAACCGGAATTTATTAAAAGATATCAACCAAAATATAATGTTGAATGGAAAGACAATAAAAACTTTCTTTATGTTGAAATTAAAAAAGATAATATTCCGGAGATTAAATTAGTAAGGAAACCGTATAAAAAACCTAGTATGGTTTTTTATGGTCCATATGTTGATTCTAAGGCAATTAGACGGGCATTAAGACTGTTAACCCGTATATTTCCTATAAAGTATTCAGAAAGAGGTGCTTTTAGGCCGGGGATAAGATGGCATCAGGAAATTATTGAGAAAATGTTTCCAAAAGCAAATTTTTATAGAAGGATTAAGCTATTCTTTCAAGGTAAAGTAGGGAAGTTAATAAAAGAATTTCAAGATGAAATGAATCAATCGGTTAAGCATCAACAATTTGAAAAAGCAGCATTATTTAGAGATAGAATTAAGGCGTTAGTGCACGTAAAAGAAACGGCTATATTTAGAAAAGAAGAGTCAGAAAGCATCAAGGCAGATCAAGGCCTTATAGAATTAAAAAAAGTATTAAAGCTAAAAAATTTTCCTAATTTAATAGAAGCTTACGATATATCCAATATTTTTGGCAGCGAGGCTGTTGGTTCAATAGTTTATTTTAAAGGTGGGGTTTCTGATAAGAGTAATTATAAAAGATTTAGGATCAGGTTGGTTAAAGGTATAAATGATTACGGTATGATGAAAGAAGTTTTAGACAGAAGATTTAACAATAAAAAAAATATTCCGGATTTGGTATTGATTGATGGAGGAAAAGGCCATTTAGGAGTTGCTTTAAAAACTGTAAGAAACATTAGCGATAAGATAGATGTAGTTTCTATTGCAAAAAGAGAGGAAGAATTATTTATCCATGATGATGGAAAAGGCATCTTTGAAAAAGTTATACTGGCAAAAAATAATTCAGCACTTTTATTGATACAAAGGATTAGAGATGAGGCTCATCGTTTTGCAATTACATATCATAGGCTTCTTAGAGCCAAAAAAACACGGCATTCCGTTTTAGACGATATAGGTGGAGTAGGTAGGATTACTAAAAACAAATTGATTAAGGAATTTAAGACTATCGAAAATATCAAAAAAGCTCCATTAAATGAACTTCGGAGCATCGTCGGTCAAAAAATAGCGATCAAAATTAAAGAAAGTTTAGGAAAAATAAAATAATAATTAATGGAATGGGTCATCTTTGCCTATCCCGTTTGTTGTATCAATGGGTTGGCCTAGGTAGATGAACTCTTGTATTGTTTTAATCCCTTCTTTGTTTATTTTAGTGCTTTTTTCTTGCGCATTAGCTTCTTTTGCAGGACCATACATAGTAAGATAAGTTAGGACAAAAAGTGTGGTAGACATAGCTACTATTAAAAGGAAATAAAACCATAAAAGTCCTTTACGTGAGATACTCTTTTTTTTACTAAATGTTATATTCATGGTGACACATAGATTACTATTGATATTGACCCTTCTAATTGACCCGGATGATTCTTATCATCTGTTTTTAGGTTAGCCTTTTTTATAGATGTAAATCTTGATAAATTTTCTAGTGTTTGTGAAAATTTCATTGCATTGTCATAAGTTCCTATAAATTGTATATCGATTGGTAGTTCGTAAAAATTACCGTTTTTAGTCAATTGCGTAAGCTGAGGAGATGTGGCACTGTTAGTTTGACTGTTTTGTGTTGCAACTTTTACCGAGGATAAAGCTATACCTGAGTCACTTATTGCGCCCTGAATTTGTGTAATGTAATCAGCCACATCTTTTGTTTTTGGAAACATTTTCTCTAACAAATTAATTTGTTCTTCATATTCCTGATAAGTTTTTGATAATTTTTTTAAATCAATTCCTTTTTGTACCGATAAACTTAAATCCATTTTTTTTACCTGCAAGTTGTCTTTTGTGTCATTTATTCTTTTTATAAAAGGATAGGTAGCAAAATATCCTATCAAAACAATTATTGCTATTGTGATTGCGAAAATATAATATAATAGTTTTTTTTCACCCATAATTTTACTTTAATTTAGTTTGAAATGAAAAGTCATATTTGTTTTTTTCTTTTTGCCATGCCGAAGATTCAAAATCTATATAATCAAATAATGTTGAGGTAGAAAGAGCTTCTTTAAATTTCATTATAGAAACAAGGTCACCTGCTTCTCCTCTCATTGTAAGAAGTATTTGTTGTGGGGGGCTAACAGATTTTTTGGTATTTTGACTCCCGGAGTCTTTGCTGTCGGTTTCTTGGCTGCTTTTTTTAGTTAGTATAGGTGTTGCCGATAATTCGTTTACAGTAATATTAGCAGGTATTTTATTTTTTATTTCTTCCAAAACATTAAACCACTTTAGGCCTTGTTTTTTTAATTCATTAATATTTTCAATACTTTTGTTAAATTTAGAGACTTTATTTTCTACATCTTTGTATTTATCGTTTTTTTGCTTTTGGTTAGCTATTTGAGTTTCAACCTCTTTAACGTCTTTGTCAAAATTACCGCCTATAATGAATAGGAAAACAGAAAAACCGATTATTAGGCTTACTGCGATAACAGAAAGCACAATGGCTGTGAAGCTTTCTCTAATGATCTGTTTTTTTGTTCTTTCCTTCGGCGGAAGGAGATTAACTTTAACCATTTTATTTTTCCACCAATTCTCTTAATGCTAAGCCAATTGCTGTTGAATATATGCTGGTCTTTAATTTTGGAATTGCTTTTAATGGATAGGTTGTGATATTAGCCCAAGGATTACCTATTTCAGTTCTAATATTAAATGTTTTTTCAAAAAAATCCACTATTCCGGGTAAATGTGCATTGCCTCCGCAAAATATTATTTTAGAAATAGGATGAGGGTTTTTTGCAAAGTTGCCGTAATAATCAATTGATCTGGATAATTCTCTTTCTAATTGTGAAAGCACGGGTTTGATGTGGTTATTAAATAACTTCGGATGCATTTTTTTGCCCGAGTTAATAAGGTTTCTTTTTACATGTTCTGCTTTTTCAAAGTCTATATCAAGATATTGGCTAATGCCCTGGGTTAGTGTATCTCCGGCAACGTGAGTACTGCCTGTTAGTTGTATAGAGGCAAAGTCATAAATAACAATGCTGGTAATATCTGCTCCTATGTCTGCAATTAATATACCCTTATTTATGCCTTCGGATTTATTGATAAGAGCCCTGCATACAGCCGCTGGCTCTATTTCCATAGCAATAACTTCTAAACCCGCCTTTTTAATAGCTTCAAGATGGCTGTGTATAAGTTTCTGTGGAGCGGCAACTACAAGAATATTGTCCTTTTCATTATTTTTATCATCTCCGGTTTTTACTCTTTCCCAATCTAAATATAGTTCGGATATTGAAAAGGGTATAATTTTTTCAACTTCCAACTTAATTACTTCTTCAAGCTCTTCATCTAACATTTTTGGAAATTGTAAAACTTTAGTGAATATGTGTGAGTCTGGCAACGCACAAACAACCTGTTTCGACGTTATGGGATTTATCTTGCTGTTTTCCATAACTTGTCTAATTGCTAAAGATAAGGCCATGGTATCTATTTTATTATTAGCAAAAACGCTTTTATCAAGAGGCACTTCACCATAACTTGTCAGATGAATTAATTTACCTCTTCTTTCAAGTTGGACAGCCCTAACGCTTGTATAGCCAATATCCAACCCAAAGGGCAATTTCATGCTATTAAAAATATGTCCAAAAACCGACATTTATTTATATATTTATCTTTTATTAATTATATAACAATTAACGCATAACAGTAAATACTTAACCCATTGTTTGTTAATAGCTTTCTTCCCAATGTTCAACTTGTACGGAAGGGGAGTCAGGGTTTTCTAGTTGAAGGATAGGGGATATTCTTGATTCATCGTAGGTGAAAATTAAAGAGCTAAAAAAATTCCGAAGTGCCAGTTCACCTGCTATAACCCCACCATTAACAGATAGATTATTGGCAAAGTTAAAAGTTCGGAATTTATCTAGGCAGTATATAAGACCATCGATAGAAATATTTCTGGCATGTAAGCCCATATTTATTTTCGATTTTGTTAAAATACCAGACAGTGTATTATCAGGATGAGTTACGGTTAGGGTTGGGTTAGGATTTCCTCCGCCAGGACTAGTCATGCCTATATCAATATTTCCATCCGCAACTAATAAACCGTTAACTGTTAATTGTGTCTTTTTTAGATCAATATTTCCGCGTATATATGTAATGCCGTTGAGTGTTAGGCTATTATTTGCAATTAGAAGATCTTTAAACTGCTGCTGCGTATATACATTATCTGCTTGATTTAAGAGGGAGCTTGGATTGTCTGAGTCGAAATCAACCATAGGCATTTCTATAGAACTTGCCGCGAGCGGATAATTTAATGAATGTTTTTCTCCTGTTACATCTAATTGAGAGAAAAGCCAAACATTTATATTGCCCATCGTATAGACACTCCCGATAATATCAACATGGCTGAAACCCCACACATTGATATCTTCTACAGCATATAGATCACCTGTTATATCTGGCGCGCTTGCGAATATGTCGATTCGGCGAGAACCATATAATGCATGTTGCCAGAGTGGTTGAGAGTTGGTGCCTCTAACTATTTTTGCCTTAACTACTCTCTGGGTTGTTAATATGCCAGTTTTGTATTTTCCCGTAGAAGTTACCTGTGCTTCTCCTGGAGCTATACTAACAATCGAAACTGTATAAAGACTATTTGCTACAAGGTAAGGATCTCTTGTAAAAGACGAATTTAAGGTACCATTTATAAATGCTGTTTTATAGGTATTATCATTCTTTACTTTAAACATCGCTTCTTCGACTCCAGATTCTGCTACATAAAAACCTATGATTCCACCTTTATTTGCAGATGCAATTCTAAACTCTGATGTCATCGTACCTATAAAAAAAGATGCTAGTGCTAGCAGCAGAACCATAATTAAAACCGTAGTAATTAAGACGATGCCTCTTTTTTTGCCCAAGAAAATTTTATTTTTCATAAATTTCTTCCAAAATTTTCAGTTCTGAGTTCTATTTTTTGATTATCTTTTTCTACGGTTAGTTCTATGTATATATTTTTTTCACCATAAAAGTTCAATGTGCTTATATTTTGGGCAATAATTTGATCAGAATCAACTGTATATGTAGCCGGCTGTCCTCCTCCGTCGACTGCATCATGATATACCCAAGAATCTGGATCAGTTGAGAAGAAGTAATGGCCCTGTTCTCTTTTGATATCTTGACCGGATAGATAATATCTAATGTATTGAACAGTACTTATATGCCCATCTTTAAATTTAATGTCTGTTTGTGGTGGATCCGGTTCTATTGGTTGTAGGGTTGTAATGATTTGTTCGGCTTGTCTCATCTCACGGCTAATTCTATCTAAGGCAATCCTCCCATTTTGGGATAATTCCGCGTTTAATGCGCCTTTTCTGTGTACTTTCTGTCCAGTGACAAAACTTACATATACAATAGCCAATATCATTACTCCTAATGACGCGCTGATCATAACTTCAATTATAGTAATTCCACTTTTTTTATTACCCATTATTTTCATTTTTTGTTTAATAATCTTACAATTTGTAGGCTTTTTTCTCGACCACTTTCCTTCCAATAGACGTCAGTGACTATTTTTTTTAATCCTGTATCTGCTATAGAAACACTTAAATTGGAGTCTACATATTCAACAGTAACACTTCTTTCATATTTATAGAGCTGGCTATTTGGGTCACTGTCAGCTTTTAACCTTACTTCTATGTTTCCTATTGGGATATCGTCATAATTTTGAGAAATATATTCTTCAGTTTTTTCTTGTGCTAGATTAGCAGCAACTGTTGTTTCTTTTGATTGTCTACCTAATATTATACCCTTAGGGAAAAGGGCAAGTATGGCTACTATTCCTACAGCAAAAATCCCCAAAGCAAATATGACTTCAATTAAAGTAAACCCTTTATTAGAATTCCTAAATCCTAATGACCAATGGCCAACGACCAAGTTAGTACTTGATGATTGAGGTTTGGTTATTTTTTTATTTTTTTGGGTATTGGTCATTGGAGTTTGGTTATTTTTTTTAGTCTCCCTTTACAAAACCGCTTGCTGATATTTCTATTTTTTTAATTTCACCGCGCCCATTTATAAGTATTATTTCCCCAGTAGAATTCGGTACAGCGGCGGAATTGAATTCTATTTCTAGGGGGAGAGGAGATAAACTAATGCTTGAATAGTCTATACCTGAATATAAAAAAGTTGTTTTTATAATTTCTTCGCCACCATCTTTTTTTATTAATTGGTATGAGTTATTTGATGTGTTAAATCTTATTAGATGGTTTTTTTGGCTTGTTACGGTTTTTTGTTGAGTAAGTCTTAGGTCTGAAATTAAATCTCTTTGTACCCCCCTTAACTTGATTGGTGAATACCACGAGTATAATGCAGGAATAGCAAAGGCTGCCAGAATTGAGATAATTGAAATCACCGCTAACATTTCTATTAAGGTGAATCCAATTTGTTTTTTATTTATTAATTTAGGGGTTAAAAAACCGTCCATCTTTATTTATGATAATTATTCTAAAGTTACTCTCCAAACTTCTTCCATTGTTGTGGTGCCGTCTAGGATTTTCATTATTCCGTCTTGTTTCATGCTTACCATGCCTATTCCCATAGCTGCTTTTTGAATTTCACTAGAAGGCACTTTTTTTGTAATAAGTTCTTCTATCGCTCCTTCAATAGATAAAACTTCAAAAATTCCAACTCTTCCTTTATATCCTGTCTGATTGCAAAAACTGCAGCCAATACCCTTGTAGATGCTTACTGAAGTAGAATCGCTATTAATTTTATTTTGCACTTCTTTAGGTAATGTTTTAATATCATCTTTCATTTCGAGAAATATTTCTTTAGGAATTTTAAGTTCTGTTTTGCAATGTTCGCATATTTTTCTTGCTAAGCGCTGTGCAACTATAGTATTGATTGAAGATGCAAGAAGAAAAGGCTCAACACCCATATCGATTAAACGGGGGATAGCTCCGGCAGCATCATTCGTGTGGAGTGTGGAAAGTACTATATGACCGGTTAAAGCTGCGTGTACAGCCATATCAGCGGTTTCAAGATCTCTAATTTCTCCAACCATAATAACGTCAGGGTCTTGTCTTACTATTGCCCTAAGTCCTGAAGCAAACGTAAAGCCTATTTTAGCGTTAACCTGCGATTGATTTATACCATCGATGTAATATTCCACGGGGTCTTCTAGTGTTGTAATATTCATACCAACATTATTCAAAAGCTCGATTGCCGCATAAAGAGTAGTTGATTTTCCAGCTCCTGTTGGTCCTGTAACGAGAGTCATCCCATGGGGTTTATGAATATTTTTTTGCATAAATTCAAAGGATTTGCCCCTCATGCCCAGTTGTTCTAAGGTAAGTATAGCTGTAGTTTTATCAAGAATTCTCATTACAACCTTTTCGCCATTTACTGTAGGTAGGGTTGAAACTCTAAAATCGATTTCTTTGTCGCCATAAATACCATGAAATCTTCCGTCTTGCGGAAGTCTTTGTTCATCGATTTTTAAGTTGGAAATAATTTTAATTCTTGAAATAACAGCCCTGCTTATTGTTAAAGGCAAGGTTACTGTTTTGCGTAATATTCCATCTATTCTATATCTAACTTCTAGATTTTTGGTTGTAGGTTCTATATGTACATCTGATGCTCCTCCTACAACAGCATGTTCAAAAATAGTATTTATGAGCTTAGCTATTGGCGAGTCTTGTTTGATTATATCTACAGCGCTTATACTTTCCAGTTCTTTTTGGCTGCCTGGCAGGATTTTGTCAGTTTCGATAGCTTTTTCTACTTCTGTTTGTATACCGCTATAGCGGTCTAGTAATTTTGTAATGTCAGAAGCTGTTGCCATGTGTGGTTCAATTTCTGAGCCGATTATTTTTTGGACAAATTCCAAGACCGTATATTCTTCTGGTTGTGTAGTGGCAACCTTAAGCGTTTTTGTTTTGTTATCGATATCAAAAGCTACTATGTGATATTTTTTTGCTACGTCTTCAGGGATGTGCTGTATTATATTTTGAGCGACAGTTAAATTGGAAAGATCCACAAAGGGGACTTTCACTATGCTGGCTTTTATTTTTGCATAATCTTTTTCAGATAATATCTTTTTTTCTTTTAGTACTAGCTCTACTGGTTTTTTATTCTTTTTGCTTTCCTGAGTTGCTTCTGTAAGCTGGTCCTTTGTTACCCCTGCTTCTGTTAATAATTTCTCTATTTTTGCATCAGCCACTTAGAGACCTCTAATTAGTTTAATTATATTAAACCATAGGATTAAATCTCGTGCAATCACATTGTAATTTGCCAATTAGATGATAAGTAGTATTATTTTTATAGAATTCATGTAATCATTATTTTGTATATTCGCAAATGTAAATTAAAGGAAAAACTAGATGATTCAAATAGAGCTCAATAATATATCAGAAACATTCACAAGTGAATCGGTTCAAGTAAAAGCATTGTTAAATATTAATTTAAATATTAACAAAGGTGATTTTATTGCTATTATTGGCTCTTCAGGTTCAGGGAAATCCACGCTTATGAATATTATAGGCGCACTTGTGCGACCTACTTCCGGAGTATATAAGCTTGATGGACAAAAAGTTTCAGGGATGAATGATAAAAAACTGGCTAATTTGAGAAAAAACAGAATTGGTTTTGTTTTCCAGAATTTCAATCTTATTCCAAGAATCTCTATACTGTCTAATGTGGAATTACCAATGGTTTATAAAAGAGTGTCTAAAGTAGAGAGAAGAGAAAGAACTCTAACATTGCTAAAAAAAGTGGGCTTAGAGGGAAGATCATCATTTAGACCTAATCAAATATCTGGAGGAGAGATACAGAGAGCAGCTATTGCAAGAGCTTTAGCCAATAATCCGGATATTATATTAGCAGATGAGCCTACGGGGAACTTAGATTCAAAGCGTGGCGAAGAAATTATGAAAATTTTCCAAGATTTGAATAAAGAAGGAATCACTGTCATTTTAGTTACTCATGATATAGAAAAAGCAAGATATGCCAATAGAATCATTAAAATGAAAGATGGTTCTATAGTAGGAGATGAAAATGTTTCTCGATAACTTTAAGATTGCCTTTAACTCAATATTTAGTAATAAAGCACGTTCTTTCTTAACAGTTTTAGGAGTAATTATTGGAGTTGGTTCAGTGGTTTTAATGTTAGCAATAGGCGAGGGAGCGAAAAACAGTGTGTCAAAGATGATTGAATCATTTGGAACTAACGTAATTTTTGTCGTTCCGGGCAAGATCGAAAAAGGGAAAAGTTTTAATCCGGTTGCTACAGTTGGGGAGAATACTCTTACAAACAAGGATGTGGAAGATATTCAAAAAAAGGCTGATAAAATTAAAGATGTTGCGCCGATATCTTTATTGGGCGGATCCCTTGTTTATAATAAACAAATAGCTTCTTCTGCTATAATGGTTTCTTCAACCCCAGCCTTAGCAGATGCCATGAATGGTGAACTTGGTGGTGGAAGATATATTAATGATGATGATATCAATAATAAGAGTAAGGTAGTAGTAATTGGATCAGCTGTAAAAGATGAGTTATTTTCCGATCAAGACCCTGTAGGAAAAAAGGTTACTTTTAGAGATACGACCCTCGAGATTATAGGTTATACCAAGAAAAAGGAACAGAATTTTCAGTTTGGAGGATTTAGTTTCGCCGGTTTTTCAACGATGCCTCGAACAACAGCGATTGATATAACCAAATCAGACCAAATCTTTAGGATTATTTGCAAAGCTGACTCAAATCAGAATGTGGATGCTGCAGTTTCTCAAATCAAATCAACTATTCTAGACAATCATAAAGGTACGGAGGACTTTTCAGTATTAACACAAGATGATATTTTAGGTATTGCTAAAGATATACTAGATCTCCTGACTATCTTGGTGGCTAGTATTGCCGCAATTTCTTTGATTGTTGGCGGAATAGGGATAATGAACATGATGCTTGTTACAGTAACAGAACGTACCCGTGAGATTGGGATAAGAAAGGCCGTGGGCGCTAAAAATTCAGATATATTGATTCAATTTATGATTGAGGCAATTGTAGTTAGTTTTATGGGTGGTTTATTGGGAGTATTACTTGCTTTCGCTGCTAGTTTTGCGGTAGATCGTTTTACTCCACTTTCTCCAGTGATAGATTTAAATTTTATTCTTATAGCATTCTCAATATCCTTTATCGTTGGAGTAATATTTGGTCTTGCGCCTGCAATAAGAGCATCCAGAAAAGATCCTATTGAATCTTTAAGATATGAATAATTAGAATATTAAGATTTGTTCTCTAATGCCCCACATAGTATCCTGAAGCCCAATTCCCTACT
>PFOW01000015.1 GCA_002792735.1 bacterium CG_4_10_14_0_2_um_filter_33_32 | reverse complement strand
ATATGCATATTGGAAACTCCTTAGTTATTTGCAGGAGTCTCAAATGTTTCGTAACTTATTCAGTTGCACAAAATGTTTTATATTTTTATATTTTTATAATTCCGTCTTAAACTTCTTTCCAGCTCACGTTTTTTTATAGTTTCTCTTTTGTCGTATTTTTTCTTCCCTCTGGCCACGGAAATTCTAACTTTTATAAGATTTTTTTTAAGGTAAATTTCGATAGGGATTAAAGATGTTCCTTTAGTCTGTAATTTACCAATAAGTTCGATAATTTCCTTTTTCGACAATAAAAGCTTTCTGGGTCTTTCCGGCTCAAAGACTTGTCCTGATTTGTAAGGTGATATATGCGTTCCAACTAACCATACTTCACCGTTTCTAGCACTAACATAGCTTCCTACTAGTTGGACTTTTCCTTCTTTTATTGATTTTACTTCTGAGCCAATCAAAATTATACCTGCTTCATATGATTCAAGAATTTCATAATCGAAATATGCTTTTTTATTTTTAGCTAATATTTTTCCCATAGATTTATCCTGTTTAGAAATAGTCAAAATCATAACATTAAGCTAAGTAAAAAGAAAAATTTCTAACGGGATTTAAATTACTACCATTTCATTATACAATTTATCCCGCACTTTTTATATGAACGAATAAAACAGAATCTGTTATAATACTGCTAGAATATAATTTTTGCGTTTGAAGATAGGGGCACTTAAAATGCTGGATTTAAATAGTAGTTAAAAAATTATAATAAATATATGAAAGAAAAAATACAAAAACTTTTAGAAAAAGCTTTAGATAAAGCTATTAGCAAAAAAAGTCTTAGTAATAAAGAAAATATAGAAGTAGCTGAATCTCTTCCTCAATTTGGTGATTTTTCTTCAAATATTGCTTTCAAGCTTTCGGCAAAAGAAAAAAAATCGCCACAAGATATTGCTAAAATCATTTTAGATAATTTTCCTAAAGACAAAGATATTAAAAATATTGATATCGCCCCAAATGGTTTTATTAACTTTACCATTTCTAATCAATTTTATTTATCAAAATTAAAACATATCTTAAATAATAAAACTTTCGGTAAAAGCAATATTGGAAAGGGTAAAAAGATTATCCTTGAGTATTTATCAGCTAACCCAACTGGTCCATTAACAGCCGGCAATAGTAGGGGTGGTTTTATTGGTGATGTTTTAGCCAATATTCTGCAATTTTTAGGGTATGGTATAACGCGCGAATATTATATAAATGATTACGGAAAACAGATAGAAACTTTAGGCAAATCAGTGGAACTTAGATACCGAGAATCATTAGGTAAAAAAGTTAAATTTCCCAAAGATATGTATCCAGCCCAATACATTATAGATATAGTAAATGAGATAAAAGATAAAGATGCAGATAAATGGCTTAAGAAAAACATTAAAGAGAGGACTAAGTATTTTTCTGATTTTGCTATTGATAGAATAGTTAACGAGATTAAAAAAACCTTAGTACAAGCTGGCGTTAATTATGACAATTGGTTTTCTGAAACAAGTCTTCATAAATCTGGTTTTGTCAAAAAAGCAGCAGAAGATCTGATCAAGAAAAAATTAACCTATAATAAGGGAAAAGCTATTTGGTTTAAAGCAAAAGAATTCGGCGACGATAAAGACCGGGTAATCGTAAGATCAAACGGGGAGCCGACATATCTTTTATCTGATATTGCATATCATCGAAACAAATTTACCAGGAGGTTTGATAAAGCGATAGATATCTGGGGGACTGATCATCATGGATACATTAAAAGACTCCAATCCGCTTTAACCGCTTTTGGTTTTAAAAACCGTTTAGATATTATTCTTAATCAATTTGTAAACTTAAAGGAAAACGGTAAAGAAATAAGAATGTCTAAAAGAAAGGGTACATTTGTTACACTTCAGGAAGTTCTGGATATGATTGGTTCTGATGCAGTTAGATTTTTCTTTATCTCAAAATCAAATGATACCCATTTAGATTTAAACATAAATTTAGTTAAGGAAAAGAGTCAACAAAATCCATTGTTTTACAGCCAGTATGCCAATGCTAGGATAAACAGTGTTTTAGAAAAAATAAATCAGAAGGAATTAAAATTAGATTTTACTAAAATCAATCTAGAATCATTAACTAGTCCTTTTGAGCGGGTATTAATTAAAGAACTAATTAGTTTTGAGGACGTGGTTTTATCAGCAGGGGAGAAGTATGAGCCATATCGTTTGATCCATTATCTTATATCATTGGCAACAGCTTTCCATGCTTTTTACGAGAAAGAAAGAATAATTATCGATGATAAAAAAACAAGACAAGCCAGAGTTGCTTTGGTTATAGCCTGTAGGAATATTTTTAAGAATGTTTTTAGATTGATAGGTATATCAGCGCCTAAAAAAATGTAATTATTTTATCCAGATAAATCGATTGTGTTACTAGTGATAGTTCCTTTATTAGTTGAGGCTTTTGCATATACTGATTTATATTCAGATGTAGAACCAGACCATACATATTCGCCGTCACTTCCGGTAGGTGTCATACTATCAGCGACAACACTATCGTTATTTTTTGTAAAATAAAGCATTACATCCGAAGCTGTTGCTTCTCCAGAAAGAATAGCCTTAATAGATGTAGAACCTACTATAGATAAATTTAAAGTTACACCAGGAATACTGCCGCTGCCGGATACATATACAGAATTAGAATCCTGGCCATAATTAGCTCCCTTATCTTTTACTTTTGCTGTGATTCTATGTGAGCCAGCCGATGAAGGGGTTATAGATACTATATATGGTGATGATGAATCAGTGCCTACTAAATCATTGTCTAAGTAAAATAAAACTTTATTAACGCCAAGCGGGGCACTTGCAATAGCCGTAGCAGTTACAGAATCGCCAAGATCAATTGTGTTTGAGCTTAACGATAAAGAAACTGATGGTTGGTTACCAACCCCACAAAGAGTTGTATATTCAGTCGGTAAAACCATTGTGCCGTATCCATGGCTTCTGGCCCATCTGGATATTGGCTCCATCCATTGTGTATAAGCCTTATCGCCGGGTGGAATTTCTGCTTGAACTTGAGGGGTTTTGATAATTTTTATAACATCATTTGGGCAGTCTTCAGTAGCAAGTTTTCCATCCAGTCTATTTATTTTATATGTTTTGCCTTGAGATTTCTCCAGGTTATACCAAGAGGGGAATTCATCTGTAACGGTTTCTGATCCTTGCATGGGTTTTTTACCAGTTACTTTATCAATGGTTATTGTTCTAATCCCTGGTGGTTTCTCAAATTTTTCAATTGTTGTGCCGGCTAGGGTTTTACTCATATAATCATTCCAAATTCCAGCAGCAACAAAAGATCCGTCAGCACCTTTACTCATAGATTTACCGTCATTATTACCTACCCATACGCCGGCAACCAATGAAGGTGTATAGCCAATTGTCCATGCATCTTTCCATTCTTGAGTTGTTCCGGTTTTGGCGGCTACAGGTCGGTTTTTTAAAGTTAGGGGGCTGTTAGATCCAAATATTGGAGTTCTTGCATTATTATCAGAGAGAACGCTAGACATAAGATATGCTATTTGCGGGTCAATGGCTGTTTTGCCTTTTTTGTCTTTGTATTCCTCAATAACTTTTCCTTTAGAAGTTTCTACTTTTAATATTGGAGTAACATCTTTTTTCTCGCCTTTGTTTGCGAATACGCCATAAGCACCAGCCATATCTAATAATTTCACTTCACCACTACCTAATACTAGTGATAGTCCATAATGAGAAGGGTCTTGATTTAAAGTAGTTATTCCCATATCGTGAGCGGTATTTATAGTATCTTTTACTCCCGCTATGTACAAGGTTTTAACTGCAGGTATATTAAGTGATTGGGCTAGAGAGGCTCGCATTGTTTGAACACCATGTTCTTTTTCATCATAGTTTTCAGGGCAATATGTCTCTTTGTTCTTACAGTCCTTAATCCCAATAGTAAAACTTGTTTTAAGGTCAAACATTGGCATTCCTGGTCCATATTTATCTTTTTTCCAAGCGGTGGCATAAGCAAAAGGTTTAAAAGATGATCCAGGTTGTCTGTCTCGTATTGCTATATTTACATTACCATCTATGGAATCATCGAAATAATCAAAAGAACCCACCATTGTTAATATTTGTCCTGTTTTTGGATCAATAGATGTTAATGATGCATTTGATCCACCGTATTTTTTGACTTTAGTAGTACCTTTAGCTATGGCTTCCTCGGCTATTTTTTGTTTTTGGGGATCAATAGTAGTTGTTATTTTAAGACCACCTTCTTCAACTAGTTTTTCGCCGTATTTTTCAACTAGTTTTTCTTTTACATACATTACAAAATGAGGATAGGTGATACTTTCTTTTTTTCTTGTGAAGGTTAATTTCTCATTTTGTGCACTTTTTGTTTCTTTTTCTTCAATATATTCTTGCTTAACCATTTCATTTAATACTAAATCTTTTCTTTCCAATAACTTATCTTTATGACTTCCGAAAGGTGAATAATATGTTGGCGCTTTTGCCATTGCAGCAATTGTTGCACATTCTGGAAGACTTAGATCTTTTGCACTTTTGCCAAAGTAGGTTTTGGCGGCTGCTTCAATGCCGTAGGCATTTGATCCGTAAGGTATTTCATTAAGATACATTTTTAAGATATCGTCTTTTGAATAAATAAGTTCTATTTCAATAGATAATATTAGTTCCTTTATTTTTCTTGATAATTTCTTCTCTCTTGTCAAAAGTGCGTTTTTCACAAACTGTTGAGTGATGCCACTGCCGCCTTGGGACATGTCTTTGTGTATAAGATCATAATAAAGTGCCCGTCCATATCCTTTGATGCTAAAACCCCTATGTTTATAGAATTCTCTATCTTCAATTGCTATGGTTGCATTTTTGATATTTTGAGGCATTTCATTAAAAGGAATAACGGTTCGATTTTTATCGCCGTGAACCTCATATATAAGGTTTCCTTCCCGGTCTAGGATTTTAGTTGATTCAGATAGAAGTCTGGAATTTATTTTATTAGGGCTAGGTAAATCTTTGGCAAACCATGCGAATAAAAGCAAAGCAAAACTGAAGAAACCAAAAAAAGAATATAGTATAAGTTTCTTTGCATTTTTCCAGGTAATGATTCTACCTGCTTTTTTGAGAATGTTTTTCTTTTTTCTTTTGTCTGGATGATCAAGCCTGACTAGGCTTTTCTTTTTATCCATTTTTCTACTTTCTTTCGTTAGGATTATAGCAAACAAACACTAAGAAATCAAAACGATTTTTTATCAATTAGTTACAACTTTTTAATGCGTTATTTCTTTGGTATAATTATAAAAAGGAGTTTATATGGTTAGTAATGAATTATTATCTAGGGGTATTGAAGAGATATTTACTAAGAATGAGCTGAAAAAGGTTCTATCGTCCAGTAAAAAAATTAAAATTTATTATGGTGTGGATCCTTCTGGTTCAATCATACATCTTGGTCATGCTGTTGTCTTGAGAAAATTGAGAGATTTTCAAAAATTGGGGCACAAAATTATTTTTTTGATAGGAGACTTTACCGGGATGATAGGTGACCCCACGGATCGCAATGGAATGCGTAAGCCATTGATTAGAGAGCAAGTTTTGGAAAACGCTGAAAGTTACAAAGAACAGGCATCAAAATTTTTGAACTTCACCGGTAAAAATCCGGCAGTTATTAGATACAACAGCGAATGGAACGATAGAATGGATTTTAAGAAAATTATTGAATTATCTGCTCATTTTACTGTTCAACAATTGCTTCAAAGGGATATGTTTGAAAAAAGGATTAAAGAAGACAGACCGATACATCTTCATGAGTTTTTATATCCAGTAATTCAAGGTTATGACGCCGTAGCCCTTGACGCTGATGCTCAGTTTGGCGGCACTGATCAAACATTCAATATGTTAGCCGGCCGGCAATTAGCCAAACAGTTAAATAATAAAATCCATACAGTATTGACGTTTAAATTACTTGAAGGTACTGACGGCCGTAAAATGTCTAAGAGTTTTAATAACTATATAGGCGTAATTGATTTACCTTTTGATATGTATGGAAAAATTATGTCCATGAAAGACCATTTAATTCCGCAATATTTAACTTTGGCTAGCGATATGTCTATGGCTAAAGTAAATAAATTGATTAGAGAATTAAATGAGGGCGCTAATCCGAAAGATATTAAAGCGAAACTAGCCTTTGAAATTGTTAAGGAGCTACATAGCGAAAAAGATGCCAAGAATTCAGAAATAGAATTTAAAAAAGTCTTTGCAAATAAAGAAATTCCTTCCGATATTCCTACTTTTAGCATAATAAAGAAAGAAATGAAGTTGATTGATCTTCTTTTATCTTTAAAACTTGTTCAAAGTAAATCTGATGCACGCAGATTAGTGGAGCAAGGCGCTGTTGATGTTGATGGAACAACAATTTACGAAAAAGAAGAATTATTAGTGCCTCATAAAGGAATGATAATCAAAGTAGGCAAGAGGCGTTGGGCAAAAATCATTTAAGTATTATAGGATAATATGATTAATTTAAATTTTTCGGCGGTAGTATTCGCAATAGATACTTTGATATTGGCTCTTTTTGTATATCGAATACGGATAGTATTGAAAAAAGAAAATATAGATCCTCGATTACCGGAAAATCAATTATCTACTGATAGCCGGCTAGCTAAATATTTTTACGGAACAATTTTGATATTGATGTCATCTTTCTTTGTTTTTGCTTGTGATCTATTCTTTTTCTATTCGGATATGTATTATTTTATTTTTTATAAAATAATTGGTGATGGTTTATTGTTTGCGAGCTTTGCTTATGGTGTTAATATACCTCTTAGTCTAAAATTTCCTCAGATCAATAAACGATTAGTAGTTATTGTTTTGCTCATCTTTTCTTTTTTGCTTGATATATACCAAGTTTTTAATCCACCTCGTCCCGAAATAATAAAAGGGGTTATATTTTGGAACTTAGATTTATCTGTTTCTTTGAGCATGTATATCTTTGGTCTTATCGCTTGGCTTCCAACCGGTATCTTATTTCTCAATGAAGGTATAAAAAATAAAAAATATTTTATAAAGCATCTTCTTCTAGGGTTAAGTTTCATTATAATCAGCTTAACTGGTCCTCTAATGCTGGTGACAAAAAGCATAGCATTGGTTATTATGTCTCAAATTGCCATGACTGTTGGTTATTTATTATTATTTTTCGGGATGTTTTATAGAAAATCCTCCCATAAAAATGATTGATTTAAATAAAGAAGTAAGATTTTTAAAGGGGGTTGGTGAATATAGGTCAAAGAATCTTCAAAAACTTGGCATAGTAACAGTTGAAGATTTAATCTTTTATTATCCTAGAGTTTATAGAGATTTTTCTAATATTGTAAAAATAAGTGATGTAAAATTAAATCAAAAAATATCTGTAAAAGTAAAAGTGTCTCAGATAAAAAACCACCATACAAGAAACCGCCGTTTTTTTATAACAGAGGCGTTAGTTTCTGATGAAACAGGAACACTAAAAGTTGTTTGGTTTAACCAATCTTATTTAACAAAAAATATTAATGTGCAAGATAATATTTTGTTGGCAGGCAAATTAGAATTAGATAAGGGAAAAACATTTTTAAAAAATCCCGAATATGAAGTTTTAAGGGGACAAAATTTAGAGACAAAGCATCTTGGTAGGATTTCTCCTGTTTATCATGAAAATTCAAGAATAAGTTCCAAGTGGTTGAGGAGTTTAATAAAGCCGCTTTTGTCGGAGTTTGAGATAGCGGATTTTTTGTCGGAAGAAATTAAAAAAGCAAAAAATTTTCTAGATTTAAAAGATGCTCTTTTGAATATCCATTTTCCCAAAAACAATGATTATCTGCTGAAGGCAAGACAGAGATTGTCATTTGATGAAGTTTTTGTTCCGCAATTTTCAAGTGTTGTCGCTAGGGAAAAATTAAGACAGGAAAACAGTCCTTCGATAAAAATTGATTTAGGGCTTGCTAAAAAAATGATAGATAATTTACCATTTAAGCTTACTGTTTCTCAAAAAAAAGCAGTTTGGCAAATCATAAAAGATATTGAAAAAAATCGTCCAATGAATCGTCTTCTTGAAGGCGATGTTGGTTCTGGTAAAACTATTGTTGCCACTATTATATTATTTCTTGTTTCTTGTACCGGATATCAAGGTGTGTTAATGGTTCCGACTGAAATTTTAGCTTGGGAACATTTTTCTAAAATAAAAAGCTTCTTAAAGGATTTTAAATTAAACATAGAAATTTTAACTAGTTCATCTAAAGCCAAGGAAAAGAAATTAGTGCTAGACAAGCTTAAACGGGGAAAGATTGATATTTTGATAGGAACTCATTCTCTAATTGCCGAAAAGATAGAGTTTAATAACCTCGGCTTATCTGTAATTGATGAACAGCATAGATTTGGGGTTAAACAAAGAAAGGCCTTAAAAGAAAAAAATCAGAAAATTACACCACATTTTTTATCTATGACTGCCACGCCGATTCCCAGAACCTTTGCCTTGACGGTTTATGGTGATTTAGATATTTCTATACTCAAAGATATGCCAAAAGGTGAAAGAAAAGTTAAGTCTTTTTTAGTGCCCTCAAAAAAAAGAGCAGATGCTTATGAGTTTATTAGAGAAAAAATCAAAAAAGGAAAACAAGCATTTGTAATCTGTCCGGCTATTCTAAAGAATGATAAGTTTGGAATAAAAGCGGTAGAAGAGGAATATGAACGTTTATCAAAAGACATTTTTAAAGAATTCAGAGTTGGTTTGCTGCATGGAAAAATAAATGCAGACGAGAAAAAAATGGTTTTGGATAATTTTCGAAAAGGATTAACAAAGATATTAATTGCTACAACTGTTGTGGAAGTGGGTATAGACATTCCTCAATTGACAATTATGATGATTGAGAACGCAGATAGGTTTGGTTTAGCGCAACTTCATCAGCTTAGGGGTAGGATAGGGCGCGCAGGTGAGCAGTCTTTTTTTATGCTATTTACTGATTCAAAGAATCCTCAAACTATTGAGAGATTGAAAATGCTAAGTAAAATCACGGATGGATTCAAACTTGCAGAATATGATTTGTCTCTAAGGGGGCCCGGTGCAACATTCAGTATAAAACAATCAGGCTATGTAGAATTTAAGCTAGCTTCTTTCACTGATTATGATTTAATTAAAGATGCGAAGGAGATGGCAGAAAGTATTATAGCCAAAGATCCTTCGTTAAAACGTTATCCATTACTTAAAGAGAAAATAAGATCAATAGAGGAGATAGTTCATTTAGAATGAGAATTATAAGCGGTATAAAAAAAGGATTTATAATAAAAGGTCCTCCGACTGTCAGGATTGAAAACTTGAAACCGATGCCTGATAAAGTTAGGGAATCTATTTTTAATATTTTGGGTGGTTGGATTGAGGAAAAACAAGTTTTGGATTTATATGCTGGTACTGGCGCAGTTGGATTAGAAGCATTGAGCAGAGGTGCTGTAAGTGTAGAATTTGTTGAAAATAATAAGAAAACTTCAATACTTATAAAAGAGAATCTTGAGAAGCTTGGGTTTACGGAAAGGGTTTATCAAGAAGATGCGCATCTTTTTGTTAATCATACGGGCGAAGCCTTTGATTTGATTTTTATAACCCCTCCGCATAAGGAAATAGATTTTAAAGTTGTAGAAGCCGCAGGAAAAAAACTTAAACCCCAAGGGATTATTGTTTTGGAGTCTGACAGCAGAACAGAAGTTCCTTTATTTGAAAATCTAAAACAGTTTGATCAAAGAATTTACGGCCGTCTAAAAATAACTTTTCTACAATCTAAATAATTTGTTCTTTTTTGACTGATAATATAAAATTTGTTGGTGCACTTTAAAAAAGAAGGTGATATTTTTGTTTAAGCAAATAGATAGAGGAGTATATGTAATTTCTAGAAGGGAAGCTTTATCTAGGAAATATAGGGAAATAAAATCTGGGAATTCTCATTTTTATAGAGATAGAGAGCGTATTTTGGATTGTCCTGTTTACAGGGCATTGGAAGATAAAACACAAGTTTCAAGGATTGGATATTATGATTGCGGAGATACCGCATTAATGCCTACTATTTAAAGAACAAGATTAACTCATACCGGTTCTGTGGATCTTAACAGTGAAAGATTAGCCGATAGCCTTGGATTAAATATCGATTTGGCAAGAGCCATTGCTAATGCTCATGATTTAGGGTATGGTCCATTCGGTCATGTTTTCGAGAGAGAAATGGATTCTATTTTTAAAGAGTTAGACTATAAAGGGTTTGATCATAACGAGCAATCGTTCAAGGTTGTTGAAAAGCTTGAACAATATAGTCCTTATTTTGACGGCCTTAATCTTACAAAGGGAGTTATTGACGGGATTAAAGTAAAGTGTCCTGGCACTGAATATCTAATTTTGGAAGGTCAGCTAGTTGATTTAGCGGATACTATATCTTATTTGTCTGATGACATAGAAGATGCTTTATATCTTGGTTTTTTAAGTCTTGATGACTTTTTGGATAACTTGTTAATGGGAGAAGTGCTGTTATCTGTAAAGCAAGAAATAGGAAGCGAAATTAATATGAAACTCCGTTCAAAATACATAAAAAGCATTTAAAAAGAAAGCTCCGCCAAAGTATCTATAGAGCAAGCAAAAAGCAAATCGATAAGTATAGAAATTATCTAGAAAAAGGATACTTTATTTATACAGAAGGCAGATTAATTAATGTTGAATTAGATATAGGGATAGAACTAGATAATTTAAAAAAATTACTTTTTGAAAAATATTATTTTCATAAAAAAATTATCCAGCACGAAGAAAAATTTCGATCTGCTGTAAGAGATGTTTTCTTTTATTTAATAGGGGATATTTCGATGATCCAAAGAAAAGAGTTTTTGATTGAAATGTATAGAGATAAAGATGTTAACATCTACGTAAAAGATTACTTAGCCTTACTCACCGAGAAAAATTTTTGGCGTTTACACGCACTAATTAATAAATACCTAACCGCTTGCCGCTAAGCGGTTTTTCATAATTATAAAAAGATCTGATAGAATTTAATAAAAGGATAAAAAGTCATTGACAGATAGGCCATTTTATGATAATATTTAGTTCATTTTAGGAGTATTATGCATTTAAAGAATTTTATTAAAGATCATTCAACTTATATAGGAATTGTCTTAGTCCAAGTGATTTTAATTGGTGCTGGATTTGTATTATTAAGTACGGTAACAAAAAAACCTTCAATAACAGCCTGCAGCACTACTAGTGATATAATTGAAAATCAGAAGGAAAGCTTGAAACCAGAACCTCAAATAACCGCAACTAGTACAGAGCGGGAATTAGTAGTTAATATTAATACTGCTCCACCAGAAGAGCTAGAATTACTTCCTGGCATTGGTGGTTCTATTGCCCAGAAAATAATTGAATATCGGGATCAGAATGGGTCATTTAAAACAATTGAGGATATAAAAAACATTTCAGGTATAGGTGATAAGAAATTTGAAGATATGAAGAAGTATATCGTTACTCAATAATTTTATTAGAAATTTTTATTTAAAAGCCTCTAAAAGAGGCTTTTAAATTTATAAATAAATGCTAAAATTATAAAGTAATTTAATTATTAGGCCGGGGTGGCGGAACTGGTAGACGCACTAGCCTTAGGAGCTAGCGGTCGAAAGACCATGGAGGTTCGAGTCCTCTCCCC
>PFOW01000014.1 GCA_002792735.1 bacterium CG_4_10_14_0_2_um_filter_33_32 | reverse complement strand
TATTGGAAACTCCTTAGTTATTTGCAGGAGTCTCAAATGTTTCGTAACTTATTCATTAACAAATTATTTAAAAGCTTTGCAAAGCTTTTAAATAATAATCAAGCACTCTTTAAATTATTGATAAAATAAAATAGGACTCGATATCGAGTCCTATTTTTTATAAAATAACGAATCTATTTTTTCAATTTCCTTCTTATAAATGCGGGTACATCAAACTCATCATCTTCTGAGAAACTCGCAATCTCTTCTTTTTCCTTTTCACTATCTAAGCTTATTCGTCTTGTAGGTCTGTCATCTTCGTCTTCATCTTTTTCTTCTTTTGTTTCTAAGATTTTATCTGTTTTAAGCGGGTGCCTTTCAAAGGCATCTGTTATATGCAAGTCTGATACAATGTGATCTTTTTGGATTTTTTCGTCTTTCTTATAATGCTTATTATCAAAACCAGTAGCAATAACTGTTATCTTTATCTCGCCTTGCATAGTTTCATCTATAACAGCACCGAATATAATATTTGCTTCTGGATCAGTTGCGTCAGTAATAACCTTTGCTGCCTCATCTATTTCATGCATCCCCAAATCATAACCACCCGTAACATTAAATAAAACTCCTTTAGCACCATCAATTGAAAGATCCAACAAAGGACTATCAATAGCGGCTTTTGCTGCATCAATAGCTCTATTATCGCCACTAGCTATCCCAATACCCATTAAAGCGGATCCTGCTTCTGCCATTATTGTTTTAACATCAGCAAAATCTACGTTAATCATTCCGTGCATTGTTATTAAATCTGCTATACCTTGTACGCCTTGTCTTAAAATATCGTCAACTATTTTAAGTGCATCAAGCATGGAAGTTTTTCTATCAACTATCTGAAGAACCCTATCATTAGGAATGGTAATAAGAGTATCTACTTTTTCTCTTAATTCTGTTAAACCTGAATCCGCAACTACTTTTCTTTTCTGCCCTTCAAAATTAAAAGGTTTTGTAACAACAGCAACTGTAAGAGCTCCAAGACTCTTAGCAACTTCAGCAACAATTGGACCAGCACCAGTTCCAGTACCTCCACCTAAACCATAAGTTATGAAAACCATATCAGCACCTGCCAATGCTTCGCTAATTTCTTCTCTATCTTCTTCTCCAGACTTTTTACCAATCTCCGGATCAGCTCCAGCCCCTAATCCTCTGGTGATTTCCTTACCGATATGAATCTTTTTTGATGCCTCAGAAAAATGTAGAGCCTGAGCATCAGTATTAATTGAAATAAATTCAACGCCTTTAAGTTTAGAGCTAATCATTCTGTTTACTGCTTGAGAACCGCCGCCTCCGACACCAACTACTTTAATTTTAGCGAAAGTCTCAATATCTGGTTTTACTTCCATTTGTTAACCTCCTATTTGCTAAAAAGGTTTAAGAACAATATTATTGTTCAATGATTTATAGTTAATTTTTTTTAAAATTCTGTGACCATTTTTGGGGTTCAACACTATACAAGCAAAGTATAGCATAATATAAATACTTGGCAAGTCTTTTATGCATAACCAAGTATTTATAATAAAAGTAAAGTAATTTGATTAAGGAAGAAAGTTTTTAAACCATTTTTTAGCATTTTTCATAAAACTATTAATTGGAACATTTTTCAAAGATTTTATAAATGATTTATTAGAACCACCTTGCTCGAATGCCCAAATTACAAGGCCTAAGGGTACAGAAAATAAAGGGTCATCAACTCTATCAACAATTCCTTCTATATCTCTTGGAAAACCAACCTGTGCTGGAAGTTTTAATTCTTCTTTAACAAAATCTACTATGCCTGGTAGCTTTGCTCCACCGCCAGTTAATATAACGCCACATGGAAGCAAGCTACCTTTTTTAATTTTATTTAATTCTTTTCTGACTAAAGAAAAAATTTCTGAGAGTCTAGCCTCAATAATATCAACAACATCCACCCGTTTAACTTTTGCATCCTCAATTTTACTAAAGCTGGAAAGATCTATTTCATCTTTTTTATTTATATCTTTTTTCATAGCTGTTCCATATTCTATTTTAACTCTTTCGGCAATATCTACCGAAGTTCTCAAACCAATAGCTATATCATTTGTAATATGATTAGCGCCAATCGGTAACACTCTGCTACCTATTATATTACCTTCTTCGAAAACAGCGATACTAGTCGTGCCTCCCCCTAAATCTATCAACGCACAGCCTAATTCTTTTTGTCTCTTTGATAAAACAGACATACTGGCAGCAATTGGTACAACAACCATTCCATCAATATCAGCTCCAGCCTGATCGATGCATTTACTTAAATTTCTAATAGCTGGCATAGATCCATGTATAATATGTGTCTTTACTTCTAGCCTAATACCTGTCATCCCAACAGGATCTTTTATACCTTCCTGATCATCAACAGTAAAAGCTTGGGGGATAACATGTAATATTTCTCTATTCGGAGTAAGGTTAACTGCCGAGGCAGCTTCTATGGTTCTATCTTCGTCTTCAACCGTTATTTCACCCTCTTTACTTGAAATTGCAACAACACCTTTATTGTCAATGGCTTCCAAGTGTGTACCACCAACTGAAATATAAGCATGATCAATGTGGATACCAGACATCCTTTCGGCTTTTTCTAGAGCAGCACTGATGCTAGTTACGGTTTCTTCTACATCAATTACCACTCCTCTTCTTAAACCTTTAGTCACAGATGAACCAACCCCAATAACTTCGATTTTTGAACTATTATTATTTTTTCGAGCAACAACAACACAAACCTTTGTTGTACCTACGTCTAAACCAACAGCAAAATTAGATTGTTTCAACTTTACCTCTCTTACAATTAAACTTAGAGTCTATTTTATTATAAAAATAAATAACTCTTACTGCAACATTTTCAAAATATAATGTATAAAAACTAACAAACCTACAAAAATGCTACCGATTGCAGAAACAAATACCGCAGCTGCGGATAGATCCTTAACAATCATTACTTTTACATTTTTTTCTGAATTTAATAAATCCATAGCCTCTTCTATCACAGTATTCACAATTTCTAAACTTATAACAAGGCATATAGACAAAATTATTGCTACCCATTCTAAAGAACTAATACCAAAAAATAATCCTAATAATATCACCGTCAATGCAGCTCCTAGGTGTATCTTGATATTTCTTTCTCTAATAAAAAATCTAAAACCCAAACTAGCAAATTTAAGGCTTTTGGAAAATTTTCTAAATAGCATCTAGCTCCTTTAATAATTCTTTCTCTTTTTTTCCCATTTTTCTTTGATCAGCTATTTTATTATGGCTATATAATAATAAATGTAGAAAAGCATGTACTAAATTTTCTTTTATAAATAATCTAAACTCTTTTCTGTCTTTACTGTTTTTTCTGATCCTCTCGATATTCAGTATTATATCACCTAAATACAATATATTTCTAGGTAGAATAAACTTAGGTTTCTTTGTCAGAAGAGGAAAAGAAAGTACCGTAGTAATCTTATCTTTATTTCTAAAAAGCTTATTTATTTTTTTAATATCATAATCTTCCATTAATACCAAAGAGATTGCAATTTTGTCTTTGATTTTAGCTAACGAAATCAAATTCTCAAGAATTTTCTTTAGGAATTTTTTATCGGCCATTGTTAACTTACAATTTACTATTTCAATCTTATTTTTTTTCATCAGGATATTTTATTCTCTTATGATGCATTGTTCTTAGGGTGTTTATAAATGAATTTTTAATAATATCAATTTCTTTGAGCGATAATTCAGAAAGTGATAGCTGGCCGGATTTTAATTTCGAATCAACTACCTGAAAAACTAATTCTTTTATTTTATCATAGGTCAAATCATCTAGTGACCTTGCCTTAGCTTCAATAGCATCAGCCAACATTAATATAGCGGTTTCTTTAGAGCCAGGCAATGGCCCACTATAATGAAATTTAGATAAATCTATTTCTATATTTTTTTCTTTTGCTTGAGATAAAAAATAGAAAACCTCTGAATTGCCGTGATGACTTTCTATAAAATTAATAATTTCTTGAGGTAATTTATTTTGTTTAGCTAACTTAATGCCATCAGAAACATGACTTTTAATTATTTCGGCACTCTTTTCAGGATCTTGTAATTTTTCATGTAAATTATATCTTTTCTGATTCTCAATAAAATATGCGGGATTAAATGTTTTACCGATATCATGATATATTGCACCAACCCTTACAAGCAAAGAGTTTGCCTTTATATCACTCGCCGCCCTTTCAGCCAAATTTGAGACTAAAATACTATGATGATAGGTACCCGGTGCCCTTAATGATAAATCTTTCAATAAAGATTGATTAGGATTTTCTAATTCTAATAATTCTAATAAAGTAGTAACTTTAAAAATATTTCCCCAAAATAATAAAGTACCTATTATTAGAACAATAGCACCTAAGCCATAGATAGAAGCAGCGCCAAGCAAAACAGAAACAGTTCTAATAGAAAAACTTCCGGCAATTAGATGAAAAGCAAAAGCTACAACAAAATGGAAGAATGCTAAATATATCCCAATTCTAAAAAAATCACCTATCTTATTAACATATCTTAATGCATAGATACCAACCAAAGAAGTAACTAAATATATTGCTAATAATTCTAGTGAATTTGAAGATATAATTCCTAAAAAAATAGAAAATATTATCGCTGAAAAAATTGCCACCTCAGAAGAAATAAGTACGGATATTAAAAGTATCGGAGCTGCTACCGGAATAATATAATACATTATTGGCTTAAGTGGAGTAAGAATCTGAAAAGATAATCCCGTTAAAAAAATAAAAGTTATAAAAATAGATAAAGCTTTTAATGAAGTAACAGTAACCCTGTTATAAATATTATAGTAAGACCTGAAGTAAAAAATCACTATCAATGCAATTAATGTGGAAATAATAATTTTACCGATATTTCTTAGGTCAAAGAAATCAGTCTTTTTTAATCCTACTGCTTCCAACTTCTCAAGATCTAGTTTATCAATGACCTTACCAGACCTAACGATAACTTCATCTTGTGTAATTAGTAAAGATACCGGCTCCACTTCCGCCTTAGCCTGCTCAATTTTGATATCAGTATCCTCCTTGGAGAAAATATAATTTGGTATAACTAATACAGATGCCAACTCTTTTATAGCAAGATTATCTTTCGAAGATAAAGAATCGGAAAGATATTTTTCTATTAATTCATCGGATATTTTTTCATCGTTTTTAATTTTTTCATTATCCTGTAATTTATTTAATAGATTAGAAGTTTCTGATTTTACTTTTTGCCAATCTTCCAGACTCAAACTGGTTATATAGTTAGAGATATCCTGTGAGAAATTTAGACTTAAAACATTTGCTATTAATTCTTCCTTATTAGTTGCATCTCCTCCCCTAACTTTATCAATACCCTTAAATGCCTCATCTGCTTTACTCTTTTGCTGAACCGATACACTTGGATCAAAACGATATACTTTCTCGACCTTGCTAGCAGCTTTCTCTTGAGCTTCTTTTGTTTTTACCTGACTTTTAAGATAAATTGTCCGCGGGGACTTAATAGTCTTATCAGATACCGAATCGAGTTCTAGTTTTGATTTTGAAGGAATTAAAATACTAAAAAGCGCTAAGGCATTTATTAATAATATCAAAATGAAAGCACCGGCAATAAAACCGGGCATATTTGAAAAAAAACTGTTTTTTTTATTCAACTCTTCCATGATGCTACTCTAATAATTTAATAACTTTACCTGAAACTACACCGCCATCAGCTTTCCCCTTGACTCTCTTCATAACTTCAGACATTACTCTGCCCATATCTTTTTTATCTGAAGCTCCGATATTATTAATTTCTTCCTGTATAATTTTATCTAGTTCCTCATCTGTCAATTGTTGTGGCATATATAATTGTAAAACATTCGCCTCTTTTTTTTCTTTTTCTGCTAATTCAACCCTTCCCACATTATTATAGGTTTTTTCTGCATCTTTTCTTTTTTTAATTTCTTTTGAAATTAAATCTATAATATCATTATCTGATAATTCTTTTTTAGTTTCAATCTCAAGATTCTTAATTGCAGATTTTAATAGCCTTAGAGTTGCAACAATAAGCTCTTTCCTATTTCGCATAGCATTTTTAAAGTCTTCGTTAATAGTATCGATTAAACTCATTATTTCTTACCTACATATCTATCTTTTTTTAAAGCTCTAATTTTAGATTTTCTTATAGCCTCTACTCTTTTTCGTGATTTACTGATTGGTTTCTCAAAATATTGTCCTTTTCTTGCCTGAGATAATTTACCACTCTGTTGGACTCTGCGATTAAATCTTCTAAAAAGATTTTCGAAAGATTCATGATCTTTTCTAACTACTTCTTGCATACTAAATACCTCCTCTCTTAACTTTCTCTACCAAACCCTGAATCACCTATTGAATGAAGATAAATATGATCCACTATATTAGCGCCTCCGTCTGGACCGATATTAGATACTAATCTGTATTTTATCATCTTCATATTGTATATCTGCTTGCAATTCTTTCTTGATTATTCGGCAAAATACACATTCTGACATTAATTAACCCCTTACTTTTGAAATTCTATCAGAAAAAACGCAAACTGTAAATCCTCTTCAGCTAAAAACCTTGTAATTTATTCAATGATACAAATAATAAGAACTCTTGACAAATTACCAGTGATTTGCTATACTACTTCCTTTTGAAAAATAGGCAACATTAAAGCCTATTTTTTGTTTTTGGGAAAGTTTTTCCAAAAAGGAGGTAATTAATTTATTATGAAAAGAATAAGAATCTTAGCCTTAATACCAATTCTTGCAATAACTGGTTTAGTCAATCAGGTGGAAGCCTATGAACAAAGTTTTGAAATCCCAGTGCAAAACAATAAACCTATTACAAAAAGTGTTGCAAGAAAAATAAATAATGAAAAAAAGGCCAGAATCAAAATCGAAATTAAAAAACCACAATTAGTCAAAATTAATAATAATCCTGCTGACGCTCGCAAAGAATCAGACAGAAAAAAATTAGTTACTAATGGGTTTAAAGATGATTACTATGATACGTATATAAAAGCAGCCGATGCATACAGTCTTGACTGGAGAATCTTGGCTGCTGTTCATAAAATAGAATCAGGTCAACGAGGAGATACTTTAGTTAAAAGTTGCAAAGGAGCCACAGGACCAATGCAATTTATGCCTAGTACTTTCAGGGCGTATGCTGTTGATGGAAATAATGACGGGGTAGCTAATATAAACAGTGTTGAAGATTCAATATTCACTGCTAGCCATTATCTCTCTAGAAATAATGCAACTAATAATATCGATCAAGCATTGTATCGCTATAACCATAGTACGAAATATGTTAACCAGGTAAAATCACTAATTTATAGTATTAAATAAAAAAAGGACGCTCTTTGGGGCGTCCTTAGAATTAAGAAATGTTACTAGAGACCCGACTCTTTATATAATATTCGTGACTCCTGTCTAAGCCTCGGCTCAGACAACGTTATCACATAAATTTTGTTTTTGTTTTTAATGTTCGGCTCTGCAACCCATCTTAACTCCAACGTCATATTATAATGTGCTTAAAAGCTTGTCTGTGATATAAATCACATTTTATTGAAGATAACTTTAGATCTGTTCTTGTATTTTCTCGGTATTTACAATAATGTGCTTATCTTTTGAAAGATTAATAAAAGATAATTGGCGTAATTTATTCAAAACTTTAGTTGCAGTCTCTCTTGAAGTGCCAATAATTTCTGCAAATTCTTCATGGGTTAATCGAGTATTTATTTCTGTGCCCTCGGCTATCTTAATACCATGTTTTTTACTAAATCTAAGCAACTCATTGATAGCTCTTGTCGTTACATTATTAAGAGCTAGGTCACGTATCCTGCTATCGGCCTCATTTAGAGCTTTGCTTAATTTCTGGATTATACTAAGTGATAATTTTGGATATTTAGAGATAAGATCTAAAAAGTCTTCTTTACTCATTATATAAATTTCAGAATCTTTTTTTGCTTCGGCAAAATCTGTTACCTTTACTTCCTCGCTATAGGCTAAAGAAAAATTAGAAAACATTTCACCACCCTCTAGAACATCAATAATAACCTTTTTACCTTCCGCAGAAACTTGGTATATTTCCACCTTACCTTTATAAATCATATAAATATTTTCAAAACCTTCATAAGGAGTAAAGATTAATTCGTGCTTAAAGTATTTCTTTTCTTTGAACAAAAAAATTATACTTTCTTTTTCTGGAGTCTCTAAGGTTTTAAATATTTCTATACATTGAACACAAATACTATTTGACATTACCCCATCCTATTGAAATATCAATTAGATTAAAAACTTTCTCTGGGCAATCTTTTTTTAATCTCATCGACTAGATTATCCAGGCTCACTACTTCCTGCATACCGCCACTCATATCTTTTATTATAATAGTACCATCAAGCACTTCTTTGTGACCAAGAATAAGAGCTAAAGGAGACTTTAATTTATCAGCAAGTCTCATTTGAGATTTTATACTTTCTTTACCAAGAGCGGAAACGACTCTGAAACCTTCTTCTCTCAACTCTTCAATTATTCTTAGACTTTTTTTCTTGGCTAATTCCCCTAGCTGGATTACAAAAATATCTGGTACATCTCTTACTGGAACTTTTATTTCTTTTTTCTTTAAATATTCAACAATTCTATTAGCGCCAAGAGCAAACCCGATAGCAGGTGTTGGCCTTCCTCCTAATGACTCAACTAATCCATCATACCTACCGCCTGCCCCAAATGCTGCTTGGGCATTATCTTTTAGATCTGAATCTTGGGACCAAATTTCAAAAACAGTCCTAGAATAATAATCAAGACCGCGAACTAAATAAGTATTAAGCTCGTAAGGAATTTCCAATTCATCTAAGTATTCCAAAACTTGCCTAAAGTGATTTTGATCTTCTTCATCTAGATAATCAATAATTTGAGGGGCATGAGATTTATACTCCTGGCACGCTGGCTCCTTACAATCCAACAAACGCAAAGGGTTTTGATGATAGCGCTTTTGACAATCAGGACATAATTTTTTCAAAATTGGAGCATATGCTTCTTGCAATTTTTTAGTATATTTAATTCTACACTTTTTACAGCCAATTGAATTAATTTGCACAGAAAAATCCCTAATTCTAGACCTATGGATTATTCTAGTTGCCAAAGAAATAATCTGAGCATCTAATATAGGATCTAATTCCCCTATAACTTCTAAACTAAATTGTGAAAATTCCCTTGTTCTTCCATATTGAGGACGCTCATACCTAAACATAGAGCCCATAGAATATAAATGTACCGGCTGAGGCAAATTACTCATACCATGTTCTATATACGCCCTGACAATAGAGGCAGTGCTCTCTGGTCTTAGCACTAACTCTTCTTTATCTTCTTTTTCATCTTTTTCACTGATATCGCTCTTTCTCTTTACTGCATACATCTCTTTCTGAATTATATCCGTTTCTTCACCTATCGGATGTTCAAACAAAGAAGCCTTCTCGATAATTGGAGTATTAATTCTAGAAAACCCGGCCGATTTTACGACTCTCTCAAAATTATTCTCTAAAAAATGCCAATATTTTTGTTCTTCAGGTAAAATATCCCGCATTCCTCTTGGTGTTTGCAATTGTTTTTTTATCATATTATCTCTTATTTATTTCGTTTCATTCTCAAAATTAGCATATAATATTCATTAATACAACTTGCTGAAACTTCCATTACAAGTGTTCACTATAATAATATATTAGCTAGCTCTTGTTATTCCACTATAGAAACTATCTAAAAATTAGTAAACAATTTGTAATTTAATACTATAAGTAAAACAATAAATTTTTACTATTTGCCTTATCGGATACTTTATTTATAATATAAGAAAGTAATAATCATTAAACATGAATGAACTTCGCGTATGCCCCATTACTGCTAAAAAAGTTATTATAGCGAAAAAAAGAGCTAAAAGATTTAGAGATGTAAAAGGACCAAAATCCTTCGCTGCCACATACAAAAAATGTTGCCCTTTTTGCTATGGGAAAAAATTAGATGTTAAAGAAACTTTCAGAATAGATTGGAATTTAATGGACAAATATGACTGGGATCTTCGGGGTTTCTTAAATTTATCACCATATCTAGAGTCAAGGATTCATAAAAAAAAGAACGGGATAAAGAAAAATGATCTTTTTAAAACAACAACTCCTTATGGCACAGCTGAAGTCTTGGTAGAAAACAGGGAACATAGTAAACTACTATCAACAATGACCTCAATTGAGCTACAGGACTTATTTATTGCATATAAAAATCGATACGAAGACTTATTAAAAAGATGGAGAGAAGTCTTAATATTCCGTAATTATGGATTTTTTGCCGGACAGAGTATTACACATCCACACTCTCAAATTATTGGTATTAATGAAGAAAGTCCTAATATAAAACACGAAAAAAGATTGGCATGTAAATATTATAAGGAGCATAATGGGTGTGTTATATGTTCACTCATAAAGGAAGAAAGAAAAAAGAAAAAAAGAATTATTTTTGAAAACAATCATTATATAGCAATTTGCCCCTGGGCATCATCTTTCCCTTACGAAGTATTAATCATCCCAAAAGAACATCAAAGCAGTATTTTAGAATTTTCATTAGAATCAATGGCTGGGTTAGCCGAAACTTATCAGGCGGTTTTCGGTGCCTTAAACTCCAAGCTTTTTGACCCCTCTTATAACTATTACTTTAGAAACTATAGAACAGTAGACGAAGAAAATGGACAAGCATTACATTGGTTTATAAGAATAATGCCGAGAGGCATATCTATCCCAGCAGGATTTGAACTAGGCACAGGGATAGAATCGGTCAATGTAATACCGCCGGAAGACGCAGCAAGTCTTTTCAGAGAATATACAAACAAGAGAAAATAAAAACGTTTATAGTCTTTTTACTAATTTAATATTAGGGAGATTAGATAACCTTTCCAGAATATTTTTCAGCTGGCTTGATTTTTGCAGCTTTAATACGGCATTAATCTTTGATATTTTGCCGGTCTTCATATTTATATTTCTTACACCTATTTTCAGCTCTTCTAAAAATCTAGTTAAGTTATTTAAAATATCCATATTACCGTCTGCTTCTATATATATAGAAACTTCGTAAGATTTTTCTATATCCCAATCTACCTCAATCAATCTTTTCTTATCCTCTTTTCTTATATTTGGACAATCTTTTTTGTGAATAGTAATTCCCCTACCTCTAGTGATGAATCCTACAACCTGATCTGTTTGACTAGGCTTACAGCATGAGGCAAAGTTCATAAGAAAACCATCCTGACCTTTAATTTTGATTCTATGCTTAACCCTAGATTTATTTTTTAAAATTGGGAAAAATCTATTTAATAGAGATTTTTTCTGAATAAAGATCTTTTCGTCGTTTAAAAAAATCTGCGATATTAACTGCTTCGGACTCAATATGCCCCTTCCTACTGCAATTAATATACTATCCAAATTTTTATAGGGGCGATTTCTCGTATACAGCTCCAAGTCTTTAGAGGATATTCTCTCAACGGATTTACCTATCTTTCGAAGCTCAAAATTAAGTAAATCTTTACCTAAAGAGATATATTTTTCTCTATCTTCTTCTTTAAACCATCTTCTTATATTATATAAAGCAAGTGGTGTTTTCACAAATCTTAACCAATCCCTTGAAGGACCGATGCTTTTTTTCGATAATAGTATTTCAACAACGTCACCATTATGTAGATTGCTGTTTAAAGGCAGAATCTTACCATTTACCTTACAACCCACACAATTATTACCAAGATCAGTATGAATCAAATATGCAAAATCAATTGGGGTTGCTTCTTCTGACAAATCTACAACTTCTCCCTTGGGTGTAAAGACGAATATACGGTCTTTGAATACATCAACTTTCAATTTATCCATAAAAGCTGAGGCTTCTAAATCTTTTTGCCACTCAATTAATTCTTTAATCCAGTTTAGTTTTTCAGGAATAATTTTAGATTCCTTATCTATTTCATAATGCCAGTGGGCAGCAATACCCCATTCCGCCTCCTCATGCATCTGCCTTGTTTTAATCTGTATCTCGATGATTTTACCTTCTAAACAAAAAATGGTTGTATGAAGAGATCGATAACCACTAGGCTTAGGGATAGCAATATAATCTTTTATTCTCTGGGGCAGAGGTTTCCAATCTTTATGTATTATCCCTAATGTTTTATAACAATCGCCGGTACTATTAACTATAATTCTTATTGCTACTAAATCATAAATTTTAGAAGAATCATCATTATATTTTTTAAGTTTTTTATAGAGGCTGTATAAATGTTTAGGTCTTCCTTCTATCGAAGCACGTATTCCCTCTTTTTTAAGTCTCTTATCGATCTCTATACTAACTCGATTAATATATTTTCTTCTTTCTTCCTCATTGTCTCCGACTAAAGAAACCACCTTTTTATATTCATGAGGTAAATAATATCTAAAACTTAAATCTTCTAAAATTCCTTTTATTTCACCCATACCTAATCTTGAAGCTAAGGGAGAATATATTTCTAAAGTTTCGGTAGCTATTCTTTTCCTTTTAGCGAGAGTTAAAACGTTTATAGTTTGCATATTATGCAAGCGATCCGCTAATTTAACTACAATAACCCGCAAATCCTTAGCCATAACCAGAAGAAGTTTTCTTAAATCTTCAACCCTTCCCCTTTTACCAAAATATTTCACCCCTCCTAAACGTGTTACACCTTCTACAATCTGAGCAATTTCATGACCAAATTCATTAACTATTTCTTCCTGATTACATTTAGTATCCTCTGGAACATCATGAAGCAATCCAGCAGCTATTGTGTTAGCATCCATACCCAGTTCAGCTAAATAATATCCTGTTGCTAAAGCGTGAACAATATATGGATCACCATTAGTTCTTTTTTGACCTAAATGACACTTATAAGCAAACGAATAAGCTTTCTTAATTAAAGCCTCGCATTTTGCATTAAACCCTGGTCTGTTTTTACATTTTTCGATGATACCTTCTAGTGAAGGTTTAATATTTAAAGATAGCATATAAATTTTAGCCATTTGATAAATTTAAATCTAATATCCTAAGTTGAATTGATGGAAAGCCAAAAAATTTATTTTCTTCAATTTTAAAAATAATGTCAACTTTATCGCCTTCCTGTAAATTATTATCCCACTCGCCTTTACCAAAGGCAATTCCTTCAAATTTTTTATTATTTTTCTCCAGATTCATTTTAAGATGGTTATTAGAACCGACTAAACGCTTAGATGTTATATTGACTTTTTCCATTAAAAAAGTTGGAGTAGGATTAGATTTTCCGAATGGAGCAAAATTCTGTAATTCTTTATAAAATAACGGGCTGATTTCCTCAGGTTTTATTTCAACATCTATCTCATAAAAATCTTCTATACTCCCAACAATAACATTATCAGTGTTTTCAATTAATTGAGATTTAATAATTTCATGATTCTTTGTTCTGTAAGTAAAACCAACCGCCTGTTTATGCCCCCCAACCTTTTCAAACAAATGAGACATTGATTGAAGGGATTCATTAATATCAAAACCCTTATAGCTCCTGCCTGATCCCTTTGAAAATTCAATACCTTTTTCAACGATTAAGACGGGTCTTTTATATTCCTCGGCTAATCTGCCCGCTACTATGCCTAATACTGATGAAGGCCAATCTTTGTTTGCTAAAATTATAATATTTTTATCATCAAGAAAAGATTCTATTTCCTCTCTTGCCTCTTTCAGAATCCGATCAGTTACCTCTCTTCTTTTTATATTAAGATCTTCTACCCTATTTACTATTTTAAATGCCTCAATTTTAGATTGTGTTGTAAGCAATAAAAAGGCTAAATCAGCATGATCTAATCTTCCTACTGCATTTATTCGGGGGATTATAAAAAAATCTAAGTCTGAACCATTCCCGTTTTTTGCTCTTCGCTTAAGTTCTATTATTCCTATTCTTCTTGTTTTAGAAAAAACAATAAGCCCGAATTTAGCTAAGGTTCTATTTTCTCCGATTAGAGGTACGCAATCTGCAATAGTACCTATGGCTACTAAATCTAAAAGCCACTTTAAAAAAACCTCACCTTTATCTTTAGATTGAAATAATCTAATAACTCCTTGGGCAAGCTTAAATGCTACACCTACGCCTGCCAATTGATCAAATTGATACTTGCAGTCTTTACGTTTTGGGTTTATTACCGCAAATGCTTTAGGTATACGGGACGAAGGCTCATGATGGTCAGTAATTATAACATCTATGCCTAATTTATTCGCTTCTTCTATTTCCTTAAAATTTCTTATTCCGCAATCAACCGTAACAAGTAGTTTAATTTTTTTTGAAGCTATCCTTTTAATTGCCTCACTATTCAATCCATAACCCTCCTTTTCTCTGTGCGGTATATACACTAGGGGCTTGATTCCGAAAAAATTAAACATCTCATAAACAACAGAGCTCGCCGTGACACCATCAGCGTCATAGTCTCCAAAGATAGCTATCGGCTCTTTATGCTTGATGGCTTGCTGTATTCTCTTAGTTGCTTTTGTTAAATCTTTTATGCCTACAGGATCAAAAAGATCTTCATAAGAAGGATACAAAAAATTACGAATTTTTTCTTCTCTTTTTTTCCTGGAATCTTTTATACTAAATACTGTTCTATTAAAAAGAAGCTGCAAAAATATCCTTGAAATATTTTTATGTTCCTTAAAAAATCTTTCAGGTAGAGCTTTATTTATTTTCCATTTTTTCTCAAGGGTCTTCAACATACTTCCTCCGAAGCTAAACAACAATAAATAAAGGAAAATTTACTTTAGATTGTTATTAATAACAATCTAAGCCTGTTTTTTAGCTCTTTTGTCGTCCAAGTTTTTCCAAGTAACTAAAAGCGGGCTAGCAATAAAAATAGAAGAATAGGTACCCACAAACATGCCAATCAATAAAGCCATCACAAAAGAACGAATGGTTTCACCGCCCAATAAAAGAAGGGCTGTAATAACAAAAATTACAGCTAAAGAGTTATTTAGAGAACGAACAATTGTTTCTGTAACACTATCATTAACAATCTCTTCAAATGTTTCCCTGCTTGATCTTCTCAAATTTTCTCTGATCCTATCAAAGACAACAATCGTATCGTAAACAGAAAAACTTATTATGGTAAGAAGAGCTGTAATGAATAAACTGTCAATCTCAATATTAAAAAACTTTCCTAATATAGCAAATGAACCAACGACAAATAAAACATCATGTATCAGTGCAATAATGGTACAAACACCATACTTCCAAGAAGCTACCGGCTTTGATATACCCTTAAAAGACCATGCGATAAATCCAACTATGACTAACATGGCTATCGTCAAAGAAAGATAAGCTTTAGTTGCTATATCTTTACTAATAGTAGGACCAACCGTTTCAAAGCGTATTTCTTTAACGTCTTTATTTATTTTTTTAAGCTCTGTAATAATTTTTTTATGGCCATCATCAGCTAAAACTTTTGTCTTTATTTTCAATATATTATCAGATTTTTCTAATGAAATAACTTCTATTTTTACTGAAGTTAATAATTCCTTGGCTTTATCAACATTATCTATTCCTTTTACTTCAATAAAACTACCGCCTGTAAAATCTAAACCCATTTTTAACTGACCAAAAATAATACTTAATACACTAACTACCATAAGAATTCCCGATATAATAAACCAAATTTTACGGTTAGTAATTATATTCATATCTTGCTTTTAACCTCTAAATCCTTTACCTTTACTCCAATCAAAATATTAAAAAGTTTTTCCTTTCCGATAAATTTTCTTAATGCTATAAATCTTAATATAGGTTCGGAAGCTAAAACAACCATCATTAAACTAACAAAAATACCAATTCCTAAAGTTACTGCAAATCCTCTAATAAGCCCTGTGCCTAAATAATAAATAACCGAAGCTAAAATTAAACTTACTACGTTGGATGTCCATATGCTGCTCCAAGCACCCTTATATCCCTTCTCTATGGCTAAACCAAAATTTTTTCCCCTTCTCAATTCTTCTTTTATTCTCTCTAGAATTAATATAGAAGCATCCGCTGCTGCACCCGTTGATAATATAAAACCAGCTATACCGGCTAAAGTTAATGTAACAGAAAAAAGCTTAAATAAAGCCAGTGTAATTAAAGAACTAAAGATCACAGATATCACAGATAGCAAACCAAAAAATCTATAAAAAGCCAAAAGGAAAATCATTATTGCTAAAATACCAACTAAGCCAGCCAAAATACTATTATTAACCGAATCTTGACCTAGTGTCGCTCCTACATTTTTTTGTTCAACAAGCTTCATGGGCACCGGTAAGGCGCCGGCATTAAATTGAATAGATAGATCGCGAGCCTCTTTTAAATTAAATTTACCAGTTATTCTTGCTTTTCCGTCAGGAATTTCCGTCTGTACTGTAGGCGCAGAAATAATTTCGTTATCTAAAAAAATTGCAATCTGCTTACCGATATTTCTTTTGGTAGCTTCGGAAAATTTCTTTGCTCCCTCAGAATTAAATTCAATATCAATCCCTATGTTCCCTTTTTCATCCCGACCAACTTCCGCTTTCTTAAAATCGGCTCCAGTTAGAACAGGATCTTTTTTCCATCCACCTCCTAACATCATCGGTTCTCCGCTTATACTTTGGGGGGAAGAATCGGATTCCTTAAATTCAAGCTGCGCGGTTTTTCCAATAAGGTTTATGGCTTCATCTATATTTTGAATACCCGGCAATTGTACAATAATTCTCTGAGAACTTCCGAATGTTTCAAGATATATCACGGGTTCCGAAACTCCAAAAGCATCAACTCTATTTCTAATAACTGCTATTGCTTTATCCTGAGCTTCTGCCTTTTGGCTTTCTTTAGAAGTATCTAATTCATAAACTAATTGCGTACCGCCCTGTAAATCTAAACCCTTATTGAGCTTAAGCGGTTTTTTATAATTAATACCAATTTTAGTCAAATCTAAATCAGGTCCTTTTGGTATAACAATCAATATCGATATTGCCAAAAGGAAAATGAGAAAAATAAACCTAAATAAGAATTTTTTCTTTTTCATATAAATTCCATTACAAAAACAGAATATAGATCATTTTAACATATATTGGTTACGTTAGGGAATAAGATTATTAAACTTTTCTTTTCCTGCTTATTGCTAGAGTTTCTTTCACCTCAGAATCAGTAACTTGAGGAAAGTTTAAGTAAAATTGCCCAACTGCAAAAAATACTTCAGGGGATTCTAAAAATATTAAATCATCTACGCTTTCCTCTAATCTATTTATCATATCTTTTGCAATAACAGGAACAGCCAATATTACTTTTTTAGCTTTTTCTGTTTTAATAAAATCTACTGCCTTCAAAACCGTTAAGCCCGTTGCTATACCATCATCAACCAAAATAACATTTTTATTAACTAAATTGAGCCTTGCAGAGCCCTTTCTGTATTCCTTTATTCTTCTTTTTATTTCTTTTAAAACTTCTCTCCCCTGTATATCTAAATACTTCTCTGACACTTCGGCTTCTGGATTCCTTAATATATTGCCATTTTGATCAACTGCGCCAACAGCATATTCGGGGTTATCTGGTGCGCCTATTTTTCTTACTACTATTATATCCAACGGTACATTAAGAAATTTGGCTATTTCTAAACCTAAGATAACCCCGCCCCTTGGAATAGCAAGAATCATTGTATCTTTACGATTCCTGTATTCTCCAAGCTGATGGACTAACTTCTTTCCTGCATCTTTTCGATCTTTAAACATTTTATCCCCCTTTATAGATAATTTAGATCAGAGCATTAATAGATTTTCCAAAATCATTTAGATTCACCCTAAAGAGTAATTTATATTCAGGTCCTGATTTCTTTAAAACACTTTCCATAATATCAATGTTTGAAACAATAACTTCTCCGATATCTATTTTCTTAGATATTGCCAGAATCTTATCAGTATTCTTTATTTTTTTATCTTTCTTCACTCTCCCTATTGTTAAATGTGGGGTAAACAGTCTATCTTCTGTTTTCAAACCACTAATCGCCAGCTGCTTGTTTAAGTTATTTTGAATATTTAAAATATTAAGATTTTCCCCACTACCGATCCAAACTACTCTAGCCGTATTAATTGAAGGGAAAAAACCGATGTTGCCTAAGTTGATCTTAAATATTTTAAAATTTTTAGAAATCTGTTTAAGAATAACTGTGGCCCTAGCTATTTCTTTTTCCGTAACCCAACCTAAAAAGGCAAGGGTAATATGAGTGTTATCAAGATCAACCCATTTTATATTAGGTTCTGAATTTTTTATTTTATCAATAATACTATTAATTGCCTGTTTTATCTCGACTGGAAAATTAACAGCGATAAAAATTCTTCTTTTTGTCATAATAAATAATCCTTACCTTTATAATTGTATCACAATAGACTAGAATAAATACATACTATGTATGCAAAAATATTGCCATTTACTTATACAGACGCCTTGTCCTATAAAATACCAAATGAGCTAACAGAAATTATTAAAATAGGACAAGTTGTAGAAATTCCATTAGGTGATAGAGCTATTAAAGGAATAGTTTTGGGATTAACGAATAATCAACCTGCCTTCAAAACCAAAAAAATAATATATATCATAAACCCTACTCCACTCTTTACAGAGAAACAAATAGCCCTGGCTAAGTGGGTATCATATTTCTATTTTTCTTCTTTATATCAAGTTATAAAAAACATGAATATAAAAAACTTAGAAAAACATCTTTCAGAGATCAGAATCAAACCAAACTATAATAAGCAAAGCTTAATTAGGCAGACAGGCAAAAAGTATATCCTATATACATATGATGACAAAAAGATATCTTTCTACCTTAAAGCAATTTCTAAATGCATAAAGAATAACAAGCAAGCTCTTTTAATCTTCCCTGACAACATATCATTAGAAAATTTCTCAAAAATAATATCAGAAAAAAGATTAAAAACGGCGACCCTAACAAGCAAACTTAATAAAAAAGAAAAGAGTAAGGAGTGGCTTAAAATAAGAAATGATGAAGTTGATTTAATTATAGGAACCAGAACTGCAATATTTTCCCCATTCCAAAATCTAGGCCTTATTATCATAGATAAAGAATATGAAGACGGTCATAAACAGGAAAAAACTCCAAGATATAAAATAAATGAAATAGCTGAGTATCTGCAAAAAATTACTAGATGCAATTTAATATTGCAAACAGACATCCAAACATTAGAAAACTTTTATCGTAATAAAAATGGATATAAGAATATAAAATCTGGCTTTATTGCTAAAAAACCTGAGATAATTATTTTAGATATTAGAGGAAACCGGGAGTTTATTGATACAAAAATAGAACAATTAATCCAAAAGAATTTTAAATCAGGCAAAAAAAATGTTTTCTTTTTAAATAGAAAAGGTAAAGATACTGTGATAATGTGTCCTGATTGTAATTTTACTTTCACCTGCCCAAGCTGCAATATACCCTTAACTTCTACAGAACAGTTTCTTCTATGCAATCATTGTGGTTTTAAAAAAGAAATACCTATTATGTGTAGCAATTGTGGAAGTAAAATTATCAAAAGATCAGGTATAGGAACTGAAAAATTAGAGATAAAATTAAAAGCACAATTCCCCAAAGCGAAAATATTAAGAGTTGACGAAAGAAACAAAAAAAACTTTGATAATAATAAAATCAAAAACGCTGACATCATAGTTGGGACCCAAATGATAAAAATGATTGATTTTAAAAAAGTCGGTCTCTTAATATTTTTCTCTGTCGATAGCATTCTCAATCTTCCAACATATCAAGCTGAAGAAAAAGCACAAAAAATTATAGATTCTCTGATATCCAAAATTAACCAAGATACAAAGGTTATTATAAGAACTGCGAATACAGAAAATCCTTTAATTAACGTCATAAAAAAACAGAATTATTTTTCATTTTTTGAGAATAAATTAAAAAACCTGAAGGATTTACATTACCCACCTTTCTGTGATTTAATTCAAATTATTTTTAGGGGAAACGATGATAAAAAAATCAATAAACAAATAAGAGAGATCAAGGAACATTTAAAAAAATATGAAATCATAGGACCATTCTCCCCCTATATATCAGATAAGAACGGAAAATCAAGAAAAGTCATTATTGTTAAAACCGAGAAAAATAAAGTTTTCTATGATAAAATATTTAGATCAATGAAGAATATTTCTATAGAAAGAAACCCTGAATCTTTAATTTAAGGAGTAAATTATGGCGAATATGGAAATAGTAACTGTGCCTTCAGATACTTTAAGAAGGAAGGCAATAAAAATTAAAAAAATAGATAAATCAATAAACAAATTAATAAACAATATGACTGAAACGCTTAGAGGCTTAAATGGGGTTGGTCTTGCTGCGCCCCAAGTTGGTGAATCAATAAAATTAATTATAGTTGAGTCAAGAGGTAATAAGAGAAAAAATGGAGAAGAAGTTCCTATCATACCCTTAACTATTCTTATCAATCCGGAAATAATAAAAACTTCCAAAGAAAAAAGTTGTGAAGATGAAGGATGCTTCAGTGTACCAGGAATTTGGGGATCAGTAGAAAGGCCGACAAAAATAACTTTAAAAGCATTAGATAGAAAAGGAAACCAAATAAAAATCAGAGCGGATGGCTTATTTGCTAGAGCCCTTCAACATGAGATTGATCATTTAAATGGCGTACTTTTTACAGATAAAGCAGATATTAATACACTGCATAAAATTGGGCCTAATGGAGAAAAAATAAAAATAGAGCTCTAAAAATATTATGATGAACCAAAAAACAATGAATAAAATATTATTCGCTGGAAGCGGTTACTTTGCTGCACTCCAGATTATCGGGTTATTGAAAAAATATAAAAACCTAGAAATAATTACGCAAAAAAATGACAACCCCGTAAAAGGAGAAATTAAAAATTTAGGACTAACCGTATATGAAGTAAGCAATAAAAAGGAACTAGAGGAAACTTTAGAATCCTTAAAACCGGATTTATTAATTGTTTCTGATTTTGGTATCATCCTATCCCCTAAGTCTTTATCCGTCCCAAAATTGACTATTAATACTCATCCATCATTATTACCGAAATACAGAGGTCCATCCCCTTATATTAGTGCTCTACTAAACGGGGATAAAGAAACCGGTGTTACTATTATAAGAATGACAGAAGGTATTGATGAAGGTCCAATATATTTACAGGAAAAGATGACTATTACTAATAATGAAAATCAAATATCCTTAAGAAAAAAATTAGCCGATCTAACTTTTAAAATGTTAATTGATAATTTGGAAAATATTTATAAAGGAACTATTAAACCAATTCCTCAGGATAATAATAAGGCCAATTATACTAAGTTATTTACAAAAGAAGATGGAAAAATAAATTGGCAAGAAAATGCAGAAGTCATAGAAAGAAAAATAAGAGCCTTAAACCCCTGGCCTGGCACGTTTACCTTTTTCAAACTTAAAAACGGAAAAGAACTAAGAGTGAAAATACTAAACGCTTACATTGAAAAAAATAACGATCTAGAAATAGACCGACTAAAAATTGAAAATGATAAGTTAAAGATAAAAGCGTTAGATCATTACTTAGTTATAACCAAAATCCAACCCGAAGGGAAAAAAGGAATGAATATAAAAGAATTCCTGAATGGTTACCGAAATATATTATCATTTACTGAATAAAAAAGAATTAATAATTATTGACTCATGTATAGTTATCTTAATAATTTACCAATCTATTCTCATTAAGATTACTATAATAACTAAAAGTGGCCATAACACTATAACAGGCCTTACCCACCAAGATTTCTTTTTGATTAGACCATAGATAGAAACTCCGGGCAATATTACCATAAGCGCAACCATTAAATACAAAACTGGATTATCTATTTTTGCTTTCCCTTGAATAATATTCCAAACCATTATCAGGCCGATAACGAAATACCCTATCATCCAAAGAAACCAATTTGCAGAGAAAAGGCCCCAATTTTCAGGTGTACGCTTAGTATCAGGAATAGGTTTAAATAAGAAGTAATACCATGGTTGTTTTTCTTGCATATTTACATTATTGAACAAGCGTTTGTAAATGTCAAAAATCTTTTTAAACCTTTTTTTCTGCCCGCATTTTGAAAAAGCGGTTTTTTGTTTTCTTCTCTTTGCCTTAAATGCAGCCATCTCAAAAAAGCGCTCGGAAAATTTGAGAGTTTCAAACGGTCTTGATTCCTATCAAGACGAAAATCTGCCAACCCGAACAAAGAGAGTAATAACATCTCTTTGTGAGGGCGGTTTCTTCTTAGAAATCGTTCAGATATGGAAGCTTGAAACTTGAAAAATTTTCAGCTTTTTTGAACCGGCTGCGATTTTTGGGCGACTTTTTCTAAAAAAGTTGCAAAGAAATATTTTAATTACTTTTATAAAAAAGTAAAAAATTATTCTTCTATAATTTCCCAACCATTTTCTGTTTCTCTAAGCTTGCCTTTAATTCTAAACCCAGATGCCCTAACATGCCCCCCTCCACCAAATAAATTTGCAACCTTCCTCACATCAAGTCCACCATTCTCTGATCTTAAACTTCCTCTAATTTCATCTTTATCTTCTCTTAAAAGCAGTGCGGCTCTTGCATCAGGGATAGAGTTAATAAGATTTACAACACCTTCAAGATCTGACTCATTTGCTCCACATTCTTCAAGATCTTTCTTGGTTATAATAGAGCTTACAATCCCCTTTTCTCGGTCATTCTTAATCCTAGAAAGAACCCTTCCCCATAGTTTTAAAGCAGAAACATTTTTTCTCCTAAAATTGTTTTCAGCTATTTGTTTTATATTTGCACCCTTAGAAACTAATTGCGCAGCAATCTCTAAGCTGTCTTTAGTTGTATTAGAGTGCATAAAACTTCCGGTATCAAAATAAATCCCGGTCAGTAAACAATTAGCCATATTCTTATCAACATCAATCGATAAAAAATCTAATAAGTGAAATATAATTTCCGATGTGGACGTTAAAGATGGATCAACGACATTAATATGACCAAAATCATTAAGCTGGATGTGATGATCAATATTAATAATTTGAGCTTTTTCTCTTTTTAAAACTTCTTGCATATATCCAGTTCTATCTAAAGCGGCACAATCTAAAACAAAAAAAATATCAGTTGTATCTGGTATTTTTTCTTCAAAAACAGGAAGAGGGAGATAATAAAAATTAATAGGCAAAGAGCCTGAAAGAACAGGTCTAACATTCTTTCCTATTTTTTTTAAACCGTGAGCCAAAGCACAAACACCACCAACCGCATCACCATCAGGATCCATATGACTTAAAATAGTAAAATCGTTGTTATCCAAAACAAGATTTTTTATTTTATTTAAATTGTCTGTTAGCGTAGCTTCCATAACTTTTCCTTATTGATAAAATCAGTGTTTCATCTTACTATCCTTAATTTTATCGAGCAATCTCTCAATATTAGATTCGTACTCTAAAGATTCATCCAAAAATAGTTGAATTTTTGGAATATATTTAAGTTCAATAGTTCCATCTAAAATATGCTGAATCCTTGGCAATATCTCTTTAAACTGTTTTAATGTTTCTTCTGCCTTAGCAAAAGGAAAAATACTTATAAAAGCTTCTGCGCTTCTAAGATCTGGTTCTGTTTTAACACGAGTAACAGTAATCAGAATATCTTTTGGTTTAAAATATTCACCTATTAATTTGCTTAATTCCTGTTTAATAAGCTCATTAACTCTGTCTATTCTCTTTATCATTTTAAAGGTTTCTAACTTTCTCTTCTTTTATTATAAAGACTAGTTCATCGCCCTCTTCTAAATGAGAAATCCCTGATATATTTATACCAAATTCTTTATCCCCTGATACTTCACTCACATTATCTTTAACAATCTTTAAACCAACTATTTTGCCGTATGTAAGATTACCTTCTTTCTCAAGCTTTACTTCCATTTCTTTATTAACTTTTCCGTTAATTAACTTTGCACCGATAATCATATCATTCTTGCCTGATTTAAATACTTTAAGGATCTTACCTTTACCCATCTCTTTTTCAATAATTTCTTTTGGAAGAAGCGCGGTCAGTGCTTCTTTTATGTCATCAATAACATTATAAATAACGTCATAAAGACGTATTTCTGTTTTATGTTTTTCCGATGATTTCTGGGCTGCTAAACTAATACCAACCTTAAACCCAATCACAATAGCATCATCGCCTGCCAAGGTGACATCAGATTCAGATATTTCACCGAGTCCCTCTTTAATAAGATTAACAGCTACTTCGTTAGTGTTAAGTTTATTTAAAGACATATTTAACGCCTCTAAAGAGCCTTTAACATCGGCCTTTAGAACAACTTTTAATTCTTTGACTTTGCCTTCTTTAATTTTATCCGAGATACCCTTTACTCCAATGTTTTTTCTTTCTTTAAGATTCTTTAAACTTTCAAAGTGTTTTCTTTCAGAAACTTCAGCTTTTGCTTCCTTTTCAGATTTCACACCCTCCAGTAATTCACCAACATCAGAAAGATCTTTTAATCCCCATATCCTAACTGGCATACCGGGAATCGCTTCTTCGATTTTTTTAAGATTAGAATTCTCAATAACTCTTATCTTTCCGTAAATAGAACCGCAAACGACATAATCCCCTACTTTAAGAGTTCCATTTTGTACAAGTAATGTTGCAGTTGGACCTCTTCCTTTATCTAAATGCGATTCAATAATAGTGCCCCATAATCTACCCTTTGAATTAGCTTTACATTCTTTCATATCTGATATTAATAAAATCATTTCAAGAAGCTGATCTATGCCTTCTTTTGTCTTAGCTGACACAGGTATAAGAACAACATCGCCTCCCCAGTCTTCACATATGACTTTGTGTTCAGACAATTCTTGTTTTACTTTTTCTATATCAGCTCCTGGTTTATCGATTTTATTAACTGCTACAACAAAAGGTAAATTCGCACTTTTCAAGTGATTTATTGATTCAATCGTTTGAGGTTTTACGCCATCATCAGCGGCGACAACTAAAACCCCGACATCTGTCACTTGAGCGCCACGGGCTCGCATAGTTGAAAAAGCCTCATGTCCAGGCGTATCTAAAAAAGTAATTTTCTTACCATTTTTTTCTATTTGATATGCACCTATATGCTGGGTAATCCCCCCTGATTCAGATGAAACCACATCAGCTTTTCTAATAGCATCTAATAAGGAAGTTTTACCGTGGTCAACATGTCCCATGACTATTACAACCGGCGACCTTGATTCGGTTTTCTCTTCATCTGAGTCTAAATCCGCAATAGTTCTCCTATTAGACTCTCCATCTTCCAATGCTTCTTTTGCAGTAAAACCAAATTCTTCAGATATAATAGCAGCGGTTTCATAATCAATATCTTCATTGATAGTTGCCATCACTCCGTTTTTTAACAACTCAGAAATAACCTCAACAACAGGTTTGCCTAATTTTTCGGCTAATTCTTTTACCTGAATAATTAAAGGAATCTCTATTATCTTATTTTCATTTGTATCTTCAATTTTGTTACTGGTATCCATAATAAACACCCCTCTCTAAATATCTTCATAACTTTATAATTATATACTTTTTTGAATAAATTTAAAAGTATGTGTACGCGTCACGCACATTTGAGACTCCGGAACAGTTTTTATTAAATAATCAATGGGTGAAATATTACCCAAAGATTGGTGTATTCTCTTTG
>PFOW01000013.1 GCA_002792735.1 bacterium CG_4_10_14_0_2_um_filter_33_32 | reverse complement strand
AAAGAGAATACACCAATCTTTGGGTAATATTTCACCCATTGATTATTTAATAAAAACTGTTCCGGAGTCTCAAATGTGCGTGACGCGTACAAATTATTGAAAACTAGATGATAATATGTTAGCATTTTGATATTGTAAGCTTCAAGATTAGAGCACTCTGACTTTAGTCGGGGGTGTCCTAGAATATTAAGCGAGAGCAAAAATGTATTATGTGTACATTTTAAAAGTTTATTAGATTATGGTTTTTACATTGGAGCTACTAGTAACTTAAAAGATAGGTTATTAAGGCACTTGAACGGTAGATCAAGGTCAACAAAACATAGGAGACCATTACAACTTGTTTATTATGAGATGTTTGAAAATAAACAAGATGTATATCAAAGAGAAAGGTATCTTAAACGACTAAAAAATAATCGTTATATTCAAGACTTGATAGCTGAAAATATTAAGAATAATCTGGTGGGTCGTTAGCTCAGTTGGTTAGAGCACCTGCCTTTTAAGCAGGGTGTCCTGGGTTCGAGTCCCAGACGACCCACCAGATTATTCTTAGTTAGAAAGTAGAGCACCCCGACTTTAGTCGGGGGTGTCCTGTGGGGAGCTTGTCCCGATTTATCGGGAAGTCCCAGACGACCCACCATAGTGCCTTCAAGAAGATTTTAAAACCGCTTTGCGGTTTTTTTAATGATTTATTATTATTTTTTCTTATTATATAATTTAATAGATAAAGATCTATTTAATATGCCTTGGTATTTATTTGGTTTTGTTTGTACTTTTTTTATAGGGCTACACTTAGTAACTTCAAAGAAAATTTTAGTATTTGAAAATGCTCTAGAATTTCTTACTGTTTTAGCTTCAGCCCAGTTTTTAGTGCTACTTCCGATTATCCCATACGTAGAAATACCTTCCATGGAAGTATTTTTATTAATTATATTTCAAGGGATTCTGCTGACTGTTGGTTTATTGCTCCAATTTACAGTTTTAAGAAAAATGCCCATATCTACCGTTGCGACTCTAGGTAACCTTATGCCGTTGTTCCTTTTCTCTTTTGCTTTTTTTATGCTGGGAGAATCTTTGAATGATGATAAATTAACAGGTTTAGTTATTTTAGTATTCGGAGCATATATGGTAGATTATGCGCCTGGGGATATTTTAGGCCCGATCAAAAAAGTTTTTTCATCCAAGCTGGAACAATTTTTGCTTATATCTATTATGCTTTTAGCGAGTGTGGCTATGCTAGATAAGATGATACTTTCAGAAGGTATTTCTGCTCTTAGCCTGCTTTTTTTCAGTCAGTTATGTTTGGCGATTTCTACTCTTTCCTGCCTTTTGATAATAGAAAAAAAAGAAGGAGTTAAAAAAGCCTATACAACCAAGGGAACGTGGGTTTTATTGACTGCGATGCTTAAAAATTTGGGTAATCTAGCTTACTTCCAGGCAGTATCTTTAACTTATGTATCCTTGGTGGTTCCTATAAGGCAACTAGCTAGTTTTATCTCGGCTTTTATTGGTGGTACAATTTTTAAAGAAAAAAATTTATTTAGAAAATCCATTGCTTGTCTTATAATGATTGCAGGGGTTATACTTATAATTCTATGAAAAAATTTATATTTATTTTATTATTATGTTTTACTTTAACTCCTTTAGGCGTAAAGGCTTCTTCGGATAATTATTTTGTGAAGATAATAAATATTTTTTCTTCTTTAAAATATGCCGATTCAGATATTATTCCAGTGGTAGCAGGAGTACAAGATGCTAAAGTCGGTAATTATTTACCGGGAGTTATGGATGATAAAATGTTTAAATTTCAGGATATATCTATAAAGGCCAAGGAAGAAATTGAAAAAAAGAAAAAAGAGGAACAAAAGAAAAAGGATGACGAAAGATTAAAAGTAGCGGAAACCCTCGCATCATTTGACGGAAAGTATATTGATGTAGATATATCAACTCAAACCTTAACTGCTTTTGACAATAAAAATGCGGTTTATAGGTTTAAAATATCTTCTGGAAGTCGATCCCACCCAACCCCAGCAGGCACTTTTACAGTATTAAGCAAGATACCTAGGGCTTATTCTAAGAAATATGGTCTTTATATGCCATGGTGGATGGAATTTTCAGGCAGAGGGCATGGGTTCCATGAATTACCCGAATGGCCGAATGGAGTGAAAGAGGGCACAAGAAGTATCGGTAGGGCAGTATCTCATGGTTGTGTGAGGCTTGGAGTTGGGCCAGCTAAAATTCTTTACGATTGGGCAAATATTGGCGATAAGGTTTACGTGCATTTTTAGTCTGATTTTACTTTCCAAGCAGATTTCGTTAAACTTAAATAATAGATAAAATGAGGTCAGCTTGGCAACTTATTCAGTCGGCATAGACATTGGATCCAAATCTATCAAGCTTATAGAGTTAATGCGTCAAAAAAGTCAATTTACTCTTTCTGCTATGGGTGAAATTCCTGTTCCCTTTGAGTTGCTGAAGGCCAGTAATGACGATGCTTTAGCAAGTTTTTCTTTGTATATTAAGAAATTATTTAAAGATTCAGGTTGTCATATTGTTGATGTATGCTCAGCCCTACCTTCAGAAAAAGTTTCCACGGCTTTTATTGATATTCCTATTATGCCTGATAAGGAATTGGAATATGCAATGCAGTGGGAAATTAGAAAACACGTTGTTGATTATTCGGAAGATAAATCAGCCACTTGGGATATTGTAGCGAAAAATGAAAAATTTGAAGTAATGATTGCTTCAACGCCTAAATATATTATTTCTAGGTATTTGAATACAATTAAAAATAGTGGATTAAATCCGATTTCTCTTGAAATTGAACCAATTTCTTTAAACCGTTCTTTAATAGAAAAGGATCATAGCGGCGTAACCGCGATTATTCATATTGGTGTAAGTTTTTCCGTGATAAGTATTGTAGAAAATGGTGTTACAAGATCTATAAAGAACGTTAAGATTGGAGAAAATGAAATGCTTTTTTCTATGGCAAGTTTCGGTAAGGAAGATTATACTAGAAATCTTTTGTATAATTTCGGTATATTAAAATCTAAAGATCAAGGTAAAATTCATAATATTATAAAGCCGATAATAGAAGTTATAGCATTTGAATTTGAAAGACTATCAAAATATTATCAAGAAAAGTCTAACAAAGAAATAAATCGGGTTTTGATATCAGGCGGTTGTTCTCAAATTCCCAATATAGCCGATTTAATGTCTCCCATGCTTTCAACAGAAGTTTCTATGGGAAATGCTTGGCAAAATATAAATTTTCCTAATAATTATGATGTTGATGAGCTAACAAAGGTAGGCCCACGCTTTGCAGTGGCTGTTGGCCTTGCAATGACTCAATAACTGTGTTTTTATAATATTAACAGAATGAAAATAAACTTAATCCCAAGAGAAGAAGATCAATCCATTCTAAAGCCATTATTGGTTAGGACTTTAATTATTTCCGTTTCAACTGTTCTTTTGCTCTTATTGTTTCTAGGTATACGATCTATTATAAATAAAATCAAGCTTGATGGTTTATCAAAAAAAGAGCAAGTTGTTATCGAAAATGAGAACAATTTAAAAGATATAAAAGATAGTTTTGAAAAATATAAAGCTCATCCGGCTGTATCAATATTAAATAATCATAAATACTACTCAAAATTTTTTGCTAAACTTCAAGAAACAGAATCGGGGAATATCCAGATATCCGGACTCACAATAAGTGATGGTAACAAGGTCAATGTTATATGCGAAACTAGTAAGAGCTATCTGGATATATCTACTTTTTTGAAAAACCTGAAAAAAAACGGATTTACAAATATTAAGTTAGCATCTATTTCTCCAGCAGGTTCTAATATCAACTTTACAATTGATTTTAGTTTTCCTCAAGGATTAATTTTAAAATGATTAAAAAAAACTCCCCCAAAATTGATCTTTATCAACTTTTAAACAAATACTCTTTGGCGGTCAGTATTTTCTTTTTTTGGTTATAATTGGGCTTTCTTGCTTTATCGTTAATTCAGCCTACAAGACCACCGTGAGTTATGAAAAAAAAGTTTATGATAAATCATCAGACATAGCAAGAAGAGAATCTAATTTAGAACAACTTGCAAATTTAAAGGGGCAATTTCCTGATTTTTCTTCTAAGGTTAATATTTTAGAAAAGATTATGTCTTTTAAGAGTACAGATCAGCAATCCGTAGATCCAGGGCAGTTTTTAACCCAAATTTATCAAATATCAATTAATTCAAAACTTAAACTCGTCTCTATTTGAATAAGTTACGAAACATTTGAGACTCCTGCAAATAACTAAGGAGTTTCCAATATGCAT
>PFOW01000012.1:35237-35553 GCA_002792735.1 bacterium CG_4_10_14_0_2_um_filter_33_32 | reverse complement strand
TCAACAAGCGATATCTTCAATTCAAAGAAACATAGAAGTTGCCCTAAAATAGGAGGCTGAACAAAATGGTAGAGTTCACAAAAGATCAACTTAAAAAAGCCACTGAACAATTCATTAATTACGGAGTAGAAGGATTCCATAGCGCAAAACCAATCATTGGCGATAAAATTGCCGGCCAGTTACTAAAAATATTTATTCAAAATACAAAACAAGACATGATTACTCGCCTAGGCGAAATTTATACATCAGACGAAGAAAAAAACATTATCAATGAAATTATTCAAGAATCACAAGCAGCTGCCGATTTTGACCCACT
>PFOW01000012.1:0-35206 GCA_002792735.1 bacterium CG_4_10_14_0_2_um_filter_33_32 | reverse complement strand
CAAAAATAAATAATACAATGACCAATATCGCTCAATCAAAAAACCAGAGCGGTTTTTTTATTATTTATTCCGAAAAATCTGATTATTTGATTGTAAAAATTGACCGTGATTTAAAATCTCTGTATGCTTAGTATTAGGTTATCTAAAAATTTGTAGAAAATGAAAGTAGCTATATTCGCTCCTGTGATCGAAAGAGTTCCACCGCCACGCTATGGCGGAACTGAAATGGTAATATATCTTTTAGTAGAAGGACTAATAAAAAAAGGCTTTGATGTTACTCTTTTTGCATCCGCGGATTCGCTAACCTCCGCCAAATTAATCCCTGTATCCTCAGAGGCTATAAGAACAAACCCCGAAAATATCTGGCCATATGATTATTTTATGTCACAAGATTTAGCGGCAGATATCGTTAAAAACTATTTGTTAAAAAATCATTTTGATATATTCCATAATCATAATGAATACTTTGGGTTAATGGCGTCCAAGGATATAAATATCCCGAAACTAACAACTCTTCATGGCATACTTAATTTTAAGACTATAAAAAAATTCTTCTCAAGATTTGATAATTCTCATTTCATCTCCATTTCAAATGACCAACGCAAATATCAGCCTAAATTAAATTGGCTGTCTACCGTCTATAATGGAATAAATCTAAATGAGTTTACTTACAACCCTAATCCCAAAGGAAATTATTTATTATATTTTAGCCGAATAGCACAACAAAAAGGCTGCCTAGAAGCTATTCAGGTTGCCAAAAAAGTAGGTATGAAGTTAATAATGGCATCCAAAATAGACTACGAAGATAAAGATTTTTTTGAACTTAAAATAGAGCCGGAAATAGACAATAAACAAATAATATATCTAGGAGAAGTAGATCACGATAAAAAATTAGAGCTTTTCCAAAACGCATATGCATATCTATTCCCTATTAAATGGGATGAACCGTTTGGTTTAACTATGGTTGAAGCAATGGCATGCGGAGCACCCGTATTAGCTTTTAGAGCCGGCTCCGTACCTGAAATTATCGCTGACGGAACATCCGGATATATTTCTGAAAATATAGATCAAATGGTGGCAGATGTAAAAAAAGTTGATGAGTTAAAAAGAGAAAATTGCCGTAAGCAAGCAGAAAAATTTTCTTCCGAACACATGGTAGAAAATTATATCAAGGTTTATAAAAAGATATTAGCGAAGACTTAATAATAAAATAAAATTATTAATATTTATTTTTTATCATCCTTATCCCAAAAATCACAAAGACACGTGTTTCTTTTTTTAAACATGATCGATATGCCTATTGCTATTAGTAAAATTGACCAAAATATATGCAAATCAGCAGGTATAAAACCAAATTCTTGCGCAAGCCAAACACCTCCCCAAAATATTAATATTAAACCTATAAACATATTTACCCCTTAATCAAACTAGACCCTAAATTTGTTGTATAATTTTAATTTTCTTGATATTAGTTTATCAATCTCAATCAATATAATCAAACCGAAAGATGCTAAAATAGTAATAACCCATTCTAATATACCAACTTTAACAAAACCGAAAATATTAGAAAAAGGATGAATATACATCACAACAATTTGAGCTAAAAAACTTAGTGATATTCCTAAAAGCAGCGGTATATTTGAAAATTGATCCATATTGAAAACTGAGCGGGTCTCACTTCTACAATTAAATGCATTAAACCATTGGGAGATAGACAGAAATAAAAAAGTTATTGTTCTAGCATAATCATCTCCTTTACCAAGATTTACAACAAAAAGCATCAAAGCAACAATAACCATATAAGAACCGACTATTATACTTCTTCTTTTTATAAGATTTGATATTATGCCTTCGTTTAACTTACGAGGTGGTTTTTTAAGATGTTCTTCCTCTTTTGGTTCCATACCTAAGGGTATAATTGCAGAGGTATCAGTAATTAAATTTATCCATAATATCTGGAGCGGTGTTATTGGTATAGGCAATTTCAAAATTAGTGAACCCAGTACTGTTAAAACCTCCCCCAAAGAAGTAGAAATTAAGTATAAAACCGTCTTTCTGATATTCTCAAAAATTGTTCTTCCTTCCTCAACTACATTGATAATAGTTGCAAAATTATCATCCACAAGAACAAGATCAGCTGATTCTTTAGCTGCATCAGTACCCGACTCTCCCATCGCAACTCCTATATCTGCTTTCCTCAAAGCTGGGACATCATTAACACCGTCGCCTGTCATTGCTACAACCTCACCCTTGTTTTTAAGAAAATCAATAATCTTATATTTATGTTCAGGCAGTACTCGAGCAAAAACCGTTATATTAGAAAAATTATCCTTCTCATCTTCTTGTGATAAATTATCAATAACCTTATCCGCCACAACGGCCCTATCCCCCGGTTTATATATCCCCAAGCTTCTAGCAATAGATATAGCAGTTTCTAAATGATCCCCAGTAAGCATAATAATTTTTACGCCTGCGGCTTGACACTTTTTAATTGCATCTTCAACCCCGGGACGATATGTATCTCTCATGCCGATTAGACCTAAAAATATTAAATCCCCACTTGAAAATTCTTTATTAAAATTTTCTCCCTCCGTAAACCTTTTCTTAGCAACGGCAATTGTCCTTAATCCTCTCTGCGCCATATCTAATATTTGATTCTCTATTTCTTGTCTTACTTTGTTATTAAGCAGCAATTCTTTTTCTCCCCAATAAACCTTTTTGGATATTTTCAATATCTCTTCAGGCGCTCCTTTTGTATATATAAATAATTCAGGAGACTTAGCTAAAACAGCCGTTATTCTTCTTGTAGATGAAAAAGGGATTTCTTTTAATCTCTTAAACTCATTTTTAGAAAAACCAATACATGCTGCCGCCGCTAAAATAGCGCTGTCAGTAGGTTCTCCAATAACCCTACGATTTCCGTCTTCTATAATTAATTCTGCATTATTACAAACACTACCGGATACCAATAGCTCTCTTAGGTCATTTCCAATATACTTACTACCCTGAGAAGAAAAAGATCCTTCCAAGTTCAATATATCAATGTTGGATTCAATTTTTTTATCAGTAAATAATTCCACAACACTAAGCCTGTTGTGAGTTAATGTACCTGTTTTGTCAGAAGCAATAATTGTAGTTGTTCCAAGTGTTTCAACAGCCATCATATTTCTTACAATAGCTTTTTTCTTTGCCATTCTTTTTGCGCCTAAAACCAGAATAATAGTGATTGCGATTGGTAGACCTTCTGGTATTGCTGAAACAGCTAAGCTTATTGTTAACTGAACCATATACAATATTTCTTTATGAACAATAATGCCTATAGCCAAAATAATAATACTAGCGACTAAAACAGCTATACCAATATCTCTACTTAATTTTTTCATTTTTATCTGAATAGGAGTTTCAGTTTCAACTTCTTGCGAAAAGAGTGCAATTTTACCAAAATGAGTCTCAGTACCTGTACTAACAACAATAAACTCGCCCCTACCTTCTGCTACTGTAGTACCTTGAAAAACCATGTTTTTTGGAATAGTATTTTCACTTGTATTTATCTTTTCATCTACCTTTTCCGCCAAAAATGATTCACCCGTGAGAGCAGATTCATTAATTAATAAATTATTTGCCTTAATTAATCTCCCATCTGCTGGTACTCTATCGCCCTCTTCTAGAATTACAATATCACCTGGAACAATACGACTAGTTACTATTGTTGTAATTTTTTTCTCTCGTAAAACTTTTCCAAAAAACTGGGATAATTCTTTTAGCGAAGCAATCTCTTTTTCAGCTTTAATTTCTTGAATATACCCAATCAAAGTATTAATAAAAACCACAATTATAATAATAGCTACGTCAATTATTTCACCTATTAGTCCAGCAAATGCAGCAGCAAAAAAAAGCGCATAGACTAGCGGACTCTTAAGATTATTAAAAAAAATAGAGATTTTCGTCCTACTTTTCTTTTCTGGAAGAGTGTTAAACCCGTAAATATTTAATCTCTTGTCTGCTTCACCACTACCAAGGCCTACTATATCTGATGATAAAATATCTAAAGTCTCCTTAATTGTTAAATGACAAAAATCTATTTTAAGTTTTTTTATGTTTATTTCTTCTAATTCCTTCATAGCAATATTCATATTTAAGTATTATTTTAAATTTTCTATAAAACTATGACCACAATTAAAACAAGAAGAAGTATGGATACAAATAGCTCCCTTACATTTTGAACAAGTAAATCTTTTCCTCTGTTCTAGAATAAATTTCTCTAAACCTATACTTTTAATTCTTTCGTTATTTTCAATAAAGCTTGTATCCCAATTTTTCTTTTTATATCTCGCTTCTAGTTTCTTTAAATTATCACAGGGAAAATTTTCGCATTGATAACAAAAATCAATTTTATTCTCCCTTAACAGCTCACACCTTCCTTTAAGAAAAGCGCATTGTTTATTTCTTGACCTACAACCAATACATCCCTTATATTTACCCTTAATCATCTTACCTGTTTTTTTAATAAGGTATCCTATACAGTAAGCGCAATTTATGCCGCAAGGCGCAACTAATTGTTTATCTAAATCTGTTGCTTTCATATTCTAATATTATCATAAAGCCTCTCTTGAAGAGAGGCTTTAAAGGCTTAACAGTTTGAATATTTATTCAGAAGTAACATAATCAAGGGTCACTAACATATTATTAATTGCAGAACCAAAACCATTATCAATCTTATAAAATGTATAAAAATCTCCCGATACAAAGTCTAACCAGTCAGAATTAATAATACCAATTTCAGGACGATAAACAGTATTATGGGTAATTGTAGATGAATCATTGGAAAGAGCAGCAATTTGTCCTGTTGTATCGGCTGTTAAGTTTTTATGAATAACAAGATGAGTATGATTAGTTCCATCTACTGGAATATCGGATGTATTTACAAAAGATATTGCCGTTACCGTTCCGCTAGTTGGAGCAATAAAAATTGGTTGAGCCTTTCCTGTCCCTGCATCTACAGATCCCATAGGGATAGAAACGGTATGGGTTTTAGCCATTACAGCAAGCTTTGCAGCAGTAACCGTATTATCTAAAATTTTATCAGTAGTTATAGCATTATTTTCTATTTTCCCCCCAGAAATAGCATTGTTTTTAATACCGTTTGTGCCTAAAGGCAATCCTCTGCTTACAAAATCTCCGGGGTTAGTACCTTCATGATCATGGTATCTAACTAACATCCCTACATTGTAATTAGATACTATAGCTTCATCTAGTTTAGCCCAGAGCATTTCTAGAAGACCTTTAGCATCACTATTATAAACAGATGGTGCGCTGCCAGCTGCTTTAATAGAGGTTACGATAAAGATAGAGACAAAAATGCCTAACATCAGATAATTTTTTTTCTTCATAAGAGGCCTCATTAATTATCAATATTATATAGAAAAAATTGCTTAAAAGAAATAATTCTTAATTAAACTTCTGCCATTTACCTTCTGATGTAAGCACAAGTTTCATTTATTTTACCAACTGTGCCCAAGCTCACTTAATATTAACCAAACTTTTATGTTTTTAAACGTTGGCTCTTGTGTCCTAATAAAATTCACGATATTCTTACAGATTTTATCTTGTCTTTTTACTCTATCTTTGAATTGATGCACCTTAACTTCCAACTCAATTAGCCCTAGCATACCGTCACCATTAACCTTCAATAATCTAACGCTAATCTCGTCAGGCTTTAATCTAATATCTTTACAACTTAACTCACCCGCCAAGTAACGCTTTAAATTTTCTACTAGAAATTCAATCTTTAATTCTTCTTCGCTATTTTTATAATAGATATTAACTGTTGGCATATATTTATTTTATCATAAAAATAAAAGATTAGAATTTGTATAGATCAGAATTTATATCTCATAAAATTATGCTGGAATAACTCATCCTTATTTCTCAAAAGTCTGGACAAATTTATTGTTCTATGATATACTTTATTGGTTGTTTATATGGATGCGAGCCTTTAACACCAAAAGGATTAATACATACATTAAATACTCGAAATTTCATACAGGCGACAAATCTAAAGTATCCCGCATTTAGCGGGTGGAAAAGAAGAGTATTATGTATCAAAAATCTTTTAATCCCACAAAAAGTGGGTATAAAGGCAGTTTCAACTCATCGAATAAATCAAGAAGCGGAAATAAATTCGCCACGAAGAGTCATAGTGAAAATAATCAATTTAAAAGCACCAGCAACGGTAGTTACTTTTATAAACCCGGCAAAAAGAATAATAGGCCCTCCAGATTCCAAAGAAGAGCTCATACATCAATCGATAATTATTCAAAATATATCAAGAAAGCTTCTCCAGCCTCTGACGTAGAAAAATATACTCCAAAATATAAATTCGCTGATTTTAATTTAGTTGAACAATTAAAAAATAATATTGAAACTAAGGGCTATATTATCCCTACTCCAATTCAAGACCAGGCAATCCCTATCGTACTTGATAAAAAGGATATCATTGGAGTTGCAGATACAGGAACCGGCAAAACTGCGGCCTTTATTGTTCCTTTAATTAATAAAATTTTTATGGACCGCGAACAAAAAGTATTGATTGTCGCCCCAACAAGAGAGCTAGCCAGTCAAATCGATACGGAGCTTAAAGATTTTGCAAGACATATGAAAATATTTTCAGCCCAATGCATAGGTGGAGTTAATATACGACAACAGATCTTCGACCTTAATAGAAATCCTCAATTTATTATTGGCACTCCAGGGAGACTTAATGATTTAATTCAAAGAGGCAGGCTTAAATTAAATAATGTACAAAATATAGTTTTAGACGAAGTGGATAGAATGGTAGATATGGGCTTTATCGACGATATTAAAAAAATATTGTCTCTGTTACCAAAAAACAGACAATCTTTGTTTTTCTCTGCAACAGTTCCCCCTAAAATTAGCAATCTTATCAAGGGTTTTTCAAATAACCCAATTACTATTTCTATAAAATCATCAATAACATCAGAAAATATTGAGCAAGATATCGTTAAAGTAAAAGGTGGCCAGGAAAAAATTGAAGTTTTGCATGAACTTTTGATAAAAGAGGAATTTAAGAAAGTACTTATTTTCGGTAGAACCAAAAGAGGTGTTGAGGATTTATCAAATAAGCTTTTTGAACGAGGTTTCAAAAGTACCTCTATTCATGGAGATAAACCGCAAACTAAAAGAGAAAAAGCCTTAAGGCTTTTTAAACAAGATTACCTCAATATACTAGTTGCCACGGACGTAGCTGCCAGAGGACTAGATATTAGCGACATCACACATGTAATAAACTATGATCCGCCCGAAAACCATGAAGATTATATCCACCGAATAGGTAGAACTGGTAGAGCCAATAAACGTGGCAAGGCCTTAACATTTGTCAGTTAAAAATATTTGAACTACCCCTTAACTACTGCCAAAGGTGCAAATATTTCAATAATCTGCGCTAAATCTTTTTGTTTATCCATTACTTCTTCAATATTCTTATAAGCTGAGGCTGCCTCATCCAAATCTCGCTTGCCGCGAATTGCATGAAGAATCCCTTTTTTATCTAATTTACTTTTTTCTTCTTCTAAACTTAGAGATCGGCGGGCTTCTTTCCTGCTCATTCTACGCCCTGCCCCATGCGCACAACTATTAAAACTTAAAGTATTCCCTAGGCCTTTTATTAAATAACTATGTGTCCCTTGTGAGCCAGGTACTAATCCGATCTGATCTTTTACGGCAGATATCGCTCCCTTTCTATGAACAATTACTTCTTTCCCAAAGTGTTTTTCAAGGCTTGCATAATTATGATGAATATTAATTTCCTTCTCAAATTCTACTGTCGGAAAATGATCCTCAAAAATTTTAGAAATCTTTGATAGCATTAAAGAACGACTATTATATGCAAACTGAAGACAGAAGTTCATATCCTGCCAATAGCTCTTACCTTCTTTTGATTGAAGAACAAGGTAGCACAGATCCCATTTTTCAGAAATCTTTATTTTGTTTTTCTTATTCAATTCTTTTGCTAAATGATTATAAAAATGTGCCACTTTAAAACCTAAATTTCTAGAACCTGAGTGTACCATAATCCAAATATATTCTTTGCTATCTTTTTGTATTTCAATAAAATGGTTTCCACCGCCTAATGTCCCAACTTGATGCAAAGCAGATTCATATTCCTTTTCTATTTCTTTACTAAAATTGAACTTAGGCATATTTATCTTATCTTGCGAAACTTTATAATGAGCAAAACCAACAGGTATTTCTTCCCTAATTTTTCCCAAAATATTTTTTAAATCTTCTTTGCTTACTCCTTTTAGTGAAGTTTTTCTGGCAGTTACTCCACACCCAATGTCTACACCAACCGCGTTAGGAATAATTACTTTTTCAGTTGCTAAAACTCCGCCAATTGGCATACCATAGCCTTCGTGAACATCAGGCATTATTGCAATATGATGAAAAGCAAAAGGGTGATTTGCCAGATTATTAGCCTGCATTAGCGCCCCTTCTTCAATATCTTTTGCCCATAAATATATTGGCAGTTTTTCAGATTTTATTTCAATCATAAATATATATTACCTTTTTTAGAGTGCCATAAAAGGTCCTTTTTAACTAAAATATATCCAATAAAGATTGTTTAAAGCTAAAAATAGAGACTTTTCTAAATAATAATTAGATTGAAAAGATAACCTGTAATTATGATCCCAATTCCGACAACCCCAGCAAAAATAAGAATAAGCTTGGTTTTCATAACTCTTTTTAAAATCATAAATTCTGGTAAGGATAAACCCGTAACTGCCATCATAAAAGCTAAAACAGTTCCGATACTAACCCCCTTCTCGACTAAAACACTAACCAAAGAAATAATTCCTGCCGCATTTGAATAAAGAGGTATGCCAACCAACACGGCCAGTGGCACGGCATACCAATTTCCACTCCCTGCATATTTAGCGAGAAAATCAGTAGGAACATAACCGTGTATAAAAGCACCTATACCAATACCAATCAATATAAATAACCAAACTTGCTTAACAATATTCATTGTATAGTTTTTTGCATAAAAAATTCTTTGTCGAAAATCTAACTTGGGTAGATCTAATTGTTTGCCCTTATTTTTATATACAAAATCCTCAACTAGATTTTCAACTTTTAAATTACCTATAATTAATCCCGAAATAATAGCTATTATAAGTCCGCTTACTACATAGATAGCCGCTATTTTAAAACCAAACATTCCTAATAACAAAACAAGCGCAACTTCATTGATCATTGGTGAAGCAACTAAAAAGGAAAACGTAATTCCGAGTGGAACTCCTACTTCTACAAAGCCAAGAAACATTGGTATGGCGCTGCATGTACAAAAAGGGGTAATAATTCCCAATAAAGCCGCCAAAATATGACCGACATATTTTTTCCTTTTTGAAAGGATGTCTCTGATCTTTTCTGGTGGAAAATAAGAACGGATCACTGAAACAATAAAAATAACCGTGATGAGCAACAAAAAGATTTTAATTGTATCGTAAATAAAAAAGTTTACTGTTTCAGCAACAAGAGTTTTGGGAGTTATATTAAAAATAGTATAAGTTAGCCAATCAGCAAAAATCTTAATCATTTATTTAAACTCCTAATTATCTCCTCTATATCTTCAACGTCAGGAATCATCCCCACGGCTTTTATTTCTCCATCTATAACCAGAGCGGGCGTACTCATAATTCCATAAGAGAGAATTTCCGTTAAATCGGTAACTTTTATGATGTTTGCCTTTACCTGAAGATTCTTAATTGCTTGTTTTGTATTAGCTTCCAGTTTATTACAATTTAGGCAACCAGTGCCTAGAATTTTAATCTCCATTCTTATCTCATATTAAATTAATAAATATGCTTCTATACTTTCTAAAAACAACTTTATCAAGACTATATATTATAAAATTACCATCCCGCCTTTCCTTAAGTAATCCAGCACTCTTTAATTTGGATAGATGATGAGAAACAAGGTTTTGCGAAAGTCTTAATGATTTATAGATTTTACAAACACACAAATCTTGCTTACTTAAAAGACTAATTACTTTTAACCGATTAGGATCAGATAAAAGCTTAAAAAAATCGCTTAAATCTATTGCACTTATTAAGTTTTTTAACTCTTGGTTACAACAAACTGTTTTTTTCATAACAACCCTATATCAATGACTATTGATATAGTAGCACTTATTATATAATCGGTCAAACTAAAATTTAGATCGACTAATTCAGAAACAATAGCATTATCTAATCTCTTGGCTAAAAGTTTTACCACAGTGGATTCTCCGGAATTTATGGAACCGCTAATAAAAATAATCATGCTGCGATATCTCTTTTATTAAACAATACGATTGCTAAAGAGCTGGAAATAAGAAATGTTCCCAAAAAAATTAACCAAGCCCAATTATCTATTTTGTTATGAACCAAGATTTCTGAATAATTAAAATAATAGAAAAATGAAAAATATTTTAACCCGCTTAAGTTATCCTTTAAAAGAGCGACGAGATTAGCAAAATACATTGCCATTAGGGTACCTGAGGTTAAAAAGATTACTTTTCCTTTTTCGGAAAACATAGCCGAAAACAACATAGATAAACTAAAAACAGACAACCCAAAAACAAAACCAATGATAGTTATTTTTAAAAAACCTTCACCTGTATAAGCAACGCCATAAATTTTAGCCAAAGGGACAATTAACAAGATAGAAACTGTGGTAAAAATAAAGATATTAAAAACACCTGCGAGGAATTTTCCTAAAAATATTTTAGTCCTTGAAATAGGCTCTGATAATAAAATACTGATTGTCTTTTTCTCTATTTCTTCGGATATAAAGGCGCTGCCAGAAGAAATAGCTAATCCAATAAGCATAATTGGCCAAAGGAGGCTAAAGTGTTTACCGGAAATAAAACCCTCAAACCTTGTAAAAGATTTTGGATCCAGGCTGAAAGCTTTAACGACGCCTTCTGGCAAATTTTTTACAAGTTGGGCAACGTTAACCGATGATCCTTGAACGATTGGAAAAAGAGAAACATATATCCAAACAAAGAAAAGTCCTGCCAAACAGTAAGTTAGAAGTGTCCATCTTTTTTCTTTTATCGCTTGCTTAAAAATACTAAACAATTTTTCCTATGTTTTACTCTTTTTCCATATTACCACAAAACCCCTCCTGAGAGAGACCTAAGAGTGAGGCCACGACAGGCCGGGGTAGAAAAAGTTTTGGACTTATTTTAGCCAAATACCCCATATAAATTATGTAAATCTTATGTTATGATGTAGTTATGCAAAAAACAAAAGAAGAAATGATGGAAATATTCATTAAAGATTATAATATACTGTTTAATGTCCCTAACTATGGGATAGATAGAAATATTTGTGAACAATACAAAAGAGAACATCCGAATGAATTTAAATCATCAGGGTGGTCTATTGGCAAACATCGAAAAAAATTAATGGACTGGTTCTCAAAACAAAGCCCCGAAACAAAAAAATTGTTGGGTAAATAAGAAAAAAGGCTCAGATAAGAGCCTTTTTCTAAATCGAAATTTTGATAGAGCCTCGGCAAATCAGGATAGAAAAAGCTTAGATAATATTATTCAGAAACAGTGTATTCAATAGTTGTAATAAACTGACTGAGAGATCTTCCGGCACCAAAATTAAAACATTGGAAATAAACAACATCCCCAGCAATCACTGACGCAGAGAAAGTCCCTGTATAAGTATTGTTCCAGTTAACACCTCCCAAAGCAACGCCTCCCGTAGCCTTAGTATAAGCAAAAACAAGATTACCCCCACTCCCAGATCTAGCTCTTCCAATAGAAAGAGCGAGATAATCGGTATCATTTTGGTTAATTGCGCCCAAATTGGCAAAACTTACTTTAGTAAGTGTAATATTCCCCTGCGCAATCATTATAGGCAGATCTACGCTCGTTCCGGCTGCGAGATCTCCGACATAGAGAGAAGCGCTTCGAGTTCTTGCGGCAGTTGAAAGTTTTGTTGCAGTTACTGCTCCATCTGTAATATCTGCAGTGTCAATTGAGGAACCAAACTTAGTAATATTTGAAGATAAAGCAGAATCAGAAACTTTACCAGCAGTGGCAATAGTTGCTAGCTTGGAATCAGAAATAGCAGCTATATCGGATATGTCTGCATCGGCAATTGTTCCATCTGCTATTTTTGCAGAAGTAATGGCATTGTTTTTTATACCGTTGGTGTTAATAGGCAATCCTCTAGTTATAAATGAACCATCACCTGTAGAACCTTCATGATCATGGTATCTCATTAACATACTGACATTGTAGTTTGCATTAATCGCCTGATCCAGCTTAGCCCAAAGCATTTCTAAGAGACCTTTGGCATCACTATTATAAACAGATGGTGCGCTACCAGATGCGTTGATAGAGGTGATGACAAATAACGATAAAAGAATACCTAAAAATAATATTCCTCTTTTTTTCATAAGAGATCCTCATTAATAACTTTAATAATTATACCACAAAACCCTCCAAAGAGGGGTTTAAAAATAGGGAGCGCTTTAAAACAAAGTGTAGTAAAACAAGTTTGAGCTTATCTATAAACAACCCAATCAAGCTTTATTTCTTATATTCGCCTAATAAACAATAATGTCTTCTATCAGTATCAACCCAGATATCAAGTTTAAAATTTTTGAACTCCTTTTTTATTAATTCTTTATTAAAAAGATAGTGAAGCAATCCCTTTTCCCCTCCCTCTATCGGAACATAAGTTCTAGCACCAACCACTTGATATCTTGATTTTTGTTTTCCGTATTTTTCGATTATCGTAAAATTTGGATAAAATTTTCTAAACTTTCTTTTGCGAACCGTTATAAAAATTAATCCTTTTGGTTTTAAAATCCTCTCAACCTCTTGAATTGTTCCCCGAACTTTTTCGATTCCTTGATGATGAATAGTATTTGTGGAAATCACGGCATCAAAAAAATTATCTTTATATGGCAGCTTCTTATATATGGAACCGATTTTAAAATTAGCTTTAAGCCCTTCTTTCTTTAGCCATTCTCTGGCAATCCTAACTCCTTCTTCAGAAATATCCATTCCATAAATATCAAAACCACATTTAGCTAAATAAACAGTATGCCTTCCTGTGCCACAACCTAAATCAAGAATTTTCTTTACCTTACGTTCTTTGAAAATCCTTCCAATTTTTTTCATATCCTCATGGGGATTAGTAAAAACTTTCCCGTGCTTTTTAAATACTTCATTCCATTGTTTCATAATTATAATTCTACTATTTTTCCTATCATCAAAATATACCCTTAAACCCCTCAAGAGAGGGGTTTAAGGGTGGAGCATAGCTGAAGAAGTTTGGACTTATTCCAAAAACAATGCTACAAATCCTCATTCCTTAACCAGGATATAGTTGATTCGATATTTTCTTTTGAAAATTCCCTAGCATCAATTTTATTACAAATCCAAGTGACGATACTTCTTAAATTACTATTCAACATATCAACCCAGCAAAAAGTCCTTCCTTTTTCTCTAAGAAAAGCCGGTTTGGTAGCACTTTTAATCGCTTCCAATGCATCTGAAAAATTCAAATCCTGAAACTCATAAGTTACTGCTACATTATCTTTCGCAATACTAGATATATGGCTAACTTTGTTTCTAATATCATTCCAAACCTTTCTTATGCTTTCGTCATCATCTTTTGGGATACCCAAATCCAAAGGGTAATCTTTTACTAATTTTATAAAAGAATGAATTTCAATTATTTCTGCCTTGTTGGGTCGTTTTATGACCTTAAGTTCTGGATTTTTCTTCTGACACTCTTTCAAAACTTCAAGAGTTTCCTCAGATATTTTATTCATACCATCTAGTCCAGAAGATAATATTTTATAAACTTTTGCCAGAAAATTTAGAACTGAAAATTGACCCATTAAAGCCAGTATATTACCACCACCTAATTTATATTGGTGTAGTAATAGATTGCCATCAGTTCTAAGCAAAAGAAATGAATCAATATCTTTTAGTATTAATTCTGGTACTTCTTTAATAATTTTTTTTATATTATCTTCTTCTGCCATAACTAAAAATCAATTTCCCTCTTCGACGCCCATCAATTAATCTCTTTTTATTTAATCCAAATATAACTTTAATAATTAACTAAGGAATAGTATTATTTTTATCTAATATATCGTGAAGCTCTGTTATTCGTAAGTAAAATCCAAATGGGTCTTCAATCCTATAATCTTTTAGTCCCCAAGGCTTAACTTTTAGTTCTTGTATAACCTTTGCAAATTTACTCGCTTCTTCGAATGACTTTTCTACATCGTTTACCAATAGAACAATCTCAACTCCATATCCTCTTTTAGTATCTTTAGAAAAACGACCAAAATAAGAGTGCTGATAAACCATTTCATTACCACAATAAAAGCATAAAATATTACCTTCTAATTTTAGAATAAGATAGCCCTTTTTGTCTTCTGGTTCTCTTTCCCAAATAACGTTAAATCCTAATTTTCCATAAAAATTTTTGGCAAGTTCAAAGTCTGGAATATGTAACTCTATTAAAGAATTATTTTGTTGAGGATTTACACTCATATTATCTCCGTTTTATTAATAAAGAAAATTTATAATTAATATACCATAAAGACCCTTCGAAGAAAGGCTTAAGGGTGGAGCTGGCGGGCTACAGCATTAAAATAAATTTATTACTGGGTAAAAATCTTACTACTCACCTAAGAATCAATGTCTAATTCCCATTCTTTGGTAATTAGCCTATTCTTCTTCTCTTGAGACCAATCCTTAACTTTTATCTCCAATTCTCTAGCCTTGTGCTTATTCTCGATAGGTAAAGAAACATAAACTAATTCAAAAGGGCCTTGATTAACAGCAAATTTAGCTCCATTCCCAGAATTATGAGCTTTTATTCTTTCTTTAGGACTTTGACTAATACCCGTGTAATATCTTCCTGTTCTCGTTCTAGCAATATATAGAAACCATGGTTTGTTCATAATTTATGCAGGAAGTGGCTTCTCGATTTCTATAGAAACTCGAAGTCATTTCTCGATTCTTATTTACTCAAATATATTTTACTAAACAGCTCCATTTTCCGGCAAGCTTTTTTTGGTCTATTTCGAGCTTGTCGAGAAATGGAGCTGGCGGGAATCGCACCCGCGTCCGTAAGCATAGCTTTAAACATTCTACAAATTTAGATTGTTTTTTGTTTTCGGGTTAGCTGTAAAAAACAAACAAAATCAACTAACCTTATCCTGTGAATCTTAATTTCGGCTTACAGATACAACCGAAAAGCACCTCGAAAAATGACGCCTGTTCACTTCAGTCGAGGAGCTGGAATGACAGACGGCCATAGAAATTAAACTACAGCTGGCGCAAAGCTCAAGCCGCTAAAAGCAGCTTTTACTTTGCTAACAAGTGAATTTGCACTTGAAGTTTTTGAATCAGTTTAGCGAGTTAACTCGGCTCGATTTGCAATTTAAAACTATTAAAGAACTTACGTCGAAGCTGATCAGCCCCAGACAACTAATATTAGTACATTTTGGAATTAAAAACTATACTATTTTATCTTTTTTCCAATTCTTCACGTAAAATATCAATGACTTCTTTTGGTGTAACGTCGGATTTAATTAAGTATGAAGCCGCTCCAAGTTTTAGCGCCTCCTCCTTCATTGCCTCGTGAGGCAAACCTGTCAATATAATAATAGGCACTTCCCATGAATTAGGATTGCTTTTTAACTCTTTTAATACTTCCATGCCAGATTTTTTGGGCATCATAATATCTAACAAAATGGCATCAGGCTTTTCTTGCAGAGTTAAATTTACCGCCTCTTCCCCATCTTTAGCAAAAACAATATTAAAAGAAGTCTCATTTTCAAATTTTAACTGATATAATTCCCGGATATCTGGTTCATCGTCCGCTATCAAAAGTTTATATTTTTGGTCTTCCATATATTTATAATTTATCTTTTATATATTATACCAAATAAATAAAATAGGTAAAAGTATCGTTTCTAGAAAGAATCAATTATTAAATCCCTTATTTTGATAGCCTGTTTCACTGCATTATTTAAACCTCGATCCTTAGGATAAATATGCGACATGCTGGTTATAAATAAATTTTTTACAGATAATTTATTAGGAATTTCTCGGTAATCTTTTTTGATAATAGGCTGGGCTTCTTCATTTTTAAATACATAAAGATCAGATACGTGATTATTAATGTCGGGGAATAACTTATTTAAATGAATAAGATACTCAGACTTTATTTCACTGTCGCTCTTTCTAAAAAACGCCGAATCAGTTGGCAAATAATGACTAAGATATAAAAAATGAGAATTTCCGTATATTTTTGGATTTAATAAATTAGTGTGCTCAATAATTCCTTTAAAAAGTGTTTCTTGATCGAAAATATTATTCCAATAATGATCGGTGATTTTTTTATTTAACCGGATCAAACAAGAAATTACTCCTATATATTCTACTGATCGAAGTTGATGATTTTCTTCAAGGTTGAAATCAATAGTATCTAAAAAAATTTTAGGAGAAATAGTACTTATCATAAAATCAAAAGGCTTACCATCCACCAAAAATTGATTATTGTTATTTTTTATATTATTTATATCCTTATTGGTTAATATCTCCCCGCCCCTTATTATAATTTCCCTTGCCAATCGATCTACAAGCAACTTAAAACTACCATCCATATAACCTAATATTTCTTTTCCTTTGGTTCTAGATTGAATCCGGCTTTTTAATCTTGATAAAAACCAATTTGCATTTATAGAAGGAGCATATTTGCTAAATTTGCCTTCAAAAAGCGGGCGCCAGAATTCTTGCCAGACCTGTTTCCCCAAATATTTTTCAATGACTTCTTTGGCTGATAAATTATCGAAGCCACGACTCTTTAATAATAAAAATAGACTTCCTATAACATAACGAAATCTTGATCCTATCGACATAAAATCCAATTTAAAAATATCTACAGGAGAAGAAAAATCATATATACTTTTATCTCTATAAATACTAACACTGCTTGGATGCCATTTAATTGTATAGGATATCCCTAATTCTTCTATTAAATTAAGAAGTTCTATGTCATTAGTAAATATATGATGATAGAACTTTTCTATATACTGTCCATTAGGTGTTTCAATTGTCTGTAATAAACCACCGACCTCTTCTTCTTTCTCAAAAACAGAAACATTAAATCCTTCTTTGGAAAGAAAATAAGCTATAGCTAACCCGGACAAACCGGCTCCTATAATACATACTCTTTTATTATTCATCTTCGAGGTCATAGATATTTTTTGTTATATAAAGAGGTTTTTTTCTAATCTCATCAATGGTGTAATTTAGATAAATAAATAATATCGTTAGCAAAAACAGTTGAAAAATATCTAAAATAAAAATTAAGATAGTAACTGCTATTAAATTTTGAAAAAATAAAAATAAGAAGATACTACTCATAGCTAATATAAAAATTGCCAGAAGAAGAATTAATCTACTTAAACCCCTGGGCAAAGATATAAAAGCATCAAACCCAAGCCTTACCATTTTTAGAAATGAATAGCTACTTTTCCCTTTATGTCTTTTATCCCTATCTATTAAAACCTTGCCTTGTTTAAAACCTAACCCTTGAATAAAACCTCTTAAAAAAATAGTTTTTTTCTTGAAAGCATTAATCTTTTCTATAGCTTTTTTATCTAGCAAATAAAAATCACCTACATTAGAATCGATTTTAGAAGCCACCAAATTTAATATCTTATAAAAAATAAGTACACTGGCTTTTTTAAAAAAAGAGTCCAGCCTTAAACGCCTCTTTGCAAAAACAACTTGATAGCCTGATTTCCATTTCTCAATAAGTTCTGGTATATATTTAGGGTGATCCTGCAAATCGGCATCCATTACAATTGCAACATCTCCATTTATATAAGATAAACCAGCCCTTATGGCGGCCTGCTGACCAAAATTTTTAGAAAATTGAATTATTTTTATACGCTTATCTTTTTTTTGAAGATTTTTCATTATGTCTAAAGAATTATCATCAGAACCGTCATCAATAAAAACAATTTCGGATTCTTTTATTTTTATATACTTAATAAGCTCGCAGTAAAAATCATTAATAGATTCTTCTTCGTTGTGCACAGGCATAATAATCGATAATTTATACATCTTACCTACGTATTTTTTAGTTTTGTATAGTCATGTATAATAATATAGAAGTAGTTATATGTGAGCAAGCCATGACACATCATTTTAGAAAAAGGTACTTTGTATTAGATTTACTGAGAGGATCGGTGGTTCTTTTGATGATCTTGGCTCATTCGGTTTACTTCTTTCATAATTCAACAAACAGCTTGTTATTAGGGATGGAAAAAATTGGAAATACAGTTTGTTTTACTGTATTTCTTTTGGTTTCAGGAGCAGTTTCCTATATCGCATATATAAAACATGAAGAATATATTATAGGATCAAGAAAAAAGCTGCTAAAAAGACTATTAGTAATCCTTGGGTCTTATTATTTACTAGCTTTTTTTGTCTCATCAGGCCAAATACTTGCAAGCCAGACCTTGGATAAATGGAAATTAATTATAGATATATTAACTTTTAGAGCACTTCCTTCATATACAGAATTCATTCCTCCGTTTATTTTTTACTCATTTTTAGTTTTTATATTCCCCAAGTTCTTAAAACAACTTTCCAACTCTTTACCGATATCTATAATTATCTCAATTTATTTATATTTTACCGGATTTTTTCTTTATGGGATTAAAGCGCCTGAATTTTTCGAACCATGGAAAGCATTTTTGGCTGGCAGTGAAGGATATTTTAGATTCCCCATTTTACAATATGCCCCGATATTTATTTTGGGAATGTCTTGGGGCCATTGGCTTAGAACCACAGAAAAACTTCACCATAAAAAAGAAATATCAAGGTTTCTTGCGATAGTATCGGCCATAGAAATACTGATTGCAGTAATTGCGGCTAATATTAATTTCAAGCCATTTGATATCCTCTTTTTAAGGTGACCGCCATCAATACCTTTTCTTCTAATAGGGACTGCTTTTGCTTTTTTGCTAAACTATATATTCTATCTGCTAAAACAGTTAAAAAACTTACCGGCAATACGAGATACTTTGCTTGTTTTTGGACAAAATGCTTTTGCGGTATTCTGGATTCACATATTTCTTCTAAAGTTATATGAAATTTCGGGTGGCGTAAAAACAGATTCAATAATGATTTTTTCTTTTTTGTTTTTAGTTCTGCTTATATTTTCTATAGCACTTGCAATCATTCTCCCATTCAATTTAAGATTCAGCCTTAATGTCCACAAAGGATTACATGACGAACAAGAGATTAAAGAAACGAAAACTGTGTATCGCTTAGAAGAAGAAATATATGAAGATGCAGAAAAAGAAATGAGCTTTTTAAAAAGATTATTCTCTGGGAGCAAAAATAGATTTAGACAAGATAGAATAATCAAAAAAAGACATATTATGGTTGCTTCTATATTAATAACTATATTATCTTTTTCGGCCTTAACGAGCGTTGCTCAGGAAATAAAAAAAGTCGTAAGCAACCAAGCTATAAAATCAGAATCGTCTTGGTGGAACGACGAGTATGAATATAATACAAAAATTAGTATTAAAAATTTAGAGTCATTCAGCAGTATACCTAAAAACCAGGTGATTAAAGTAACTTTTGATCACCAATCAATGGTTAAACAAGATAAGGCTCTTCCAAACGGAAACGATATAAAAATAGTTTACTGGAACGGAAAAAAATACCAGGACATTGATTACTGGCTTGAGAACAAATGGAATTTAAATAATACGACTTTAAGATTCAAAAATCCTGAACCAATAAATGCTGGCCGAGAATTAAATAAAGTATTTATTTACTATGGAAATCTTGCCGCCAACAAACAAGTAGCGGAAAATAAAAGTCCGGAACCCTGGAAATATAAATATCAATCATCAATAAATGAAGAAAGAAGTTACCCGCTACTGGCAAAGGTCGAAAGAAAATGGTCACTCATATCAGATAATCCAATTGCAGATAATAAACTTAAACTATCAATCAGCAGTAACGATAATCTAAAGAGTCCAAAAGCAAAATATAAAATTATAGACAGCAACATTGAAACAGAAATGGAAAATATGGATAAAAACTACTGGAAAGGAAATATATCTATAAATAATCTTTTACCTGGCACTCACCAAGTACAGGTAACTATAAATGATGGAGATAAAGAATATAAAAGTCAAAAATGCGGTTTCTATGTATCTTATCCATTATATGTAACATGGAATTTTGACTGGGAAGGTTATGACGTATCAAACTCTTACCTTGATTCTATTAATAATATTTCAAAAAAATATAATATACCGCTTACCCATATGTTTAACCCAAGAATATACACAACATCAACGATTCCGGTAAACAGACAACAATATATCACTGATTGGGTAAAAAACAGAAGTAAAAACAACAGAGATGAAATAGGGCTTCATCTGCATATGTTTTATGACTTTATACAAGATGCTGGGCTAAATCCAAAATATGCTTCTGACTGGCCTAATTGGGGTGATATATATAAAGATGGCTACTCTGTGCTAACAACTAACTACACGGAAGAAAAAATAGTTCAATTGATTAATCGAGCAGAATGGTGGTTTGATCAGAAAGGACTAGGAAAGCCTATGTCATTTAGGGCAGGCGGATGGTTTGCAAATCTTGATACCTTGAAAGCTTTAAAAAAAACAGGCATAAAAATCGATTCATCCGGAAGAACCGCTTATGATTTCGGCTATAGTGGGTATACAAAACAAGTTGGACCATGGAAGCTATCTCCAACAACACAACCCTACAAACCATCAATAGGCAACCAAAATATATCATCCGCAAATAATTTACAGCTGTGGGAAATTCCGAATAACGGAGCTGACTCGTATTGGTTTCAATCTAAAGACATGATAGATAGATTTAATAACAACTACCAAAGCGGGACATTGAATGAAAGAAAACAAGTAACGTTCCTTTCCCATCCCCACTGGTTTAATAAAAAAGAACAAGATAAAATAAATAACCTCTTTAATTATATTGATGGATTCAAATACGAAAAAGACTCTGGTCCAGTAATATACGTAACACTAAAAGACGTTTACAAAAATTGGCTTAATAAGGATTAATCCATGAAACAGGTAGTAGAATTCGTAATTAATGTCAGACATCAAAGTATAGCGCTTATCATTATGCTATCCCTATTTTTTCTCTATAATGGGGTAATTTTATTTACGCATATTAAAAAAAATAAAAATGTCCTAGATCCACAAACTTTACATTCTTTTAAAAAATTTTTATATAAAATAAATCATTTTCTGTTTGGCAGCCATAAAAAGAAAGTTATATTTAACATTATTTTTTTTATCGGATTAATATTATGCTCTCTAGGAATTACCTTGCCGGAACCAAAAATATTATTTCCTACCGAACCCTCACTCGGGATAACTGAAATATCAGATAAAAAACCGCTTACAATAAAATTTGACAAACCTATTGATAAAAAAATCCTACAATATGAAATAAATCCAAAGATAGACGGCGATTGGCAATTTTCAAATAACTTATTGGATTTTTCCCAAACGCTAAAATTTGTTCCTAAAGAGTCGCCAAAAATGGAAACCCGCTACACGGTTTCAGTAAATAATATCAAGAGTATTTTCGGAACAAAAAAGAAAAATTACATGTTCAGTATGCAAATAGCTCCAGCTCCAAAAGTAACCTTAGTTAATCCAAAAGATGGAAGCAAGGAGATTCTTCCACAACAAGATATCATAGTTGAAACTGACTACCCCCATGAACATTTAGCTGAGTTCTCTTTTGAATCAAACCCTCCGCTAGAATTTAATACAGAGAAAAAAAGTGATGTAAGATACCTTTTAAAACCAAAAGAAGAATACAAAAAAAGCACTGATTATAACTTTAAAATATACAGAAATTTAATAAGCTACAACTATAAAAACCAGGAAAAAACTTCAGCAAGCGAAAAACAGGAAATATGGAATAGTTATTTTAGAACAATAGACGCTTCCGGGATAGAATCTTATTCACCCACGGGTGCGGGTGTGCTAGCTAATACACCTATAAAAATTAAATTTAAGCAAGATATAGATAAGACATCAGCTGAATCTGCTTTTTCCATCAATCCGAAAATAGATCGTAACCTTTCTTGGGATAATAACCGTACCCTTAAGTTTACTCAAAAATCCGATTTTGCTAAAAATACAAAATATGAAATTACTATAAATAAATCAGCTAAATCTTTGAATAGCGTTTCGCTTGCGGAAGATTTTAAGTTTAACTTCACAACAATAGGATATGTTACGGTTTCTAAACTATCACCCTGAAATGGCGCTAATGGTGTTAATCCCAATACAAAAATCACCATTACATTTAACCAAGCAGTTGATCATGGATCTGCTCAAAATAGGTTCAGCGTTTGGCCTTCTGTTAATGGAAGCTTTTCTTGAAACGGAAACGCTATGGTTTTTTCTCATGATACTTTAGGATTTAGTCAAACATATACAGCAAGAGTTGATACTGGAATTAAAACAATAAACGGCTTAGATTCTATACAGCCATTTAGTACTTCCTTTACTACAAAAGCACAAACTGTGATTTTAAATGTACCTTCTTATAGACAAGGACATAATTATTCATGTTATGCAACTGCTGCCAGAATGGCCTTAGCCTATAAAGGAGCGTATGTTTCAGAAAATACAATTTTAAATACTATTGGCTATGATAAGACTTCATTTTCTGGCACATGGGGAGATCCAAATTCTATCTGGGGAGATCCTTATTCCGGTATAGTCGGAAATGTTGATGGCAAATCCGGAGGTATAAATTGGAGGTATGGCGCATACTGGGGTCCTACTGCCGCAGCCATGTCCAGTTGGCGCAGTACAAGTGTTAAAAGCGGATGGAGTGTACAGGGCATTGCCCAAGAAATAACAAACGGAAATCCTGTAATTGTATGGTGGGTCAATGGCGTATGACCAGCCTATGAAGTATATTGGAAAACCCCTGGAGGAAAAACCGTAAGAGGAGTAAATTCTCTTCATGTACAAGTTGTTAAAGGCTTTACGAGCACTATCGATAACCCAACTTCTTTTATGGTAAATGATTCAGGCTATGGTTATCCTGGCAGAACTTTTGACGTTGGAACCTTTAAGGCAAAATGGGGCTGGTTTGGAAACTCAGCGGTAGTAGTCTATTAAGGTTTTTCATAAACTACAAGCCCTAGATTATCAAACTTACGAATCGGCTTATAATTTTTAATAATATAATCCTGTAATTTCCTAGCATACGCGAAATTCAAATCTTCTGTCCATAAAATATAAGTATCCGGGTTACTTTTTAAAGATTCTAATGTTTTTGGCTCTGCTTTCTCTCCATCATTAACCTCGGTTATATAAAGATATTTAGTAATTTTTTCTTTATCGATTAAAAAATAAAAACAGGTAAATTGATTTTCTGTTAAAATTTTTTTATTAGGCAAATTATCTATAAATTCTTTGGCGCTATTCTGCTCTTTTAATTTAGGTATATTTATATTATCAGTAATCCAGACAAATAGTTTATAGTTACCGAAAACGCTTAAACTTATAATTAAAAAAACTATTAATTTAAAAATAATATTCTTTCTTTGATTAAAGAAATTATATAAAGCAGCAGCGGATAGAATTGCTACAAAAGGGAGAATCTGAATCCAATAATGCGGATAATGCCTTACAAGGAAAAAAGGTATTGGCAAAATTATCGAAAACAGAATCATTTTCTTTAACACAGTATTCTTACTTTTCTTTTGAAAAAAATAAATTATAAAAAATAACCAAGCAGGAAAAGTTCTATTCACGGTTTCAATAAAGGAATTTAAAACTATTTGCAATGGTTCTCTCGGATAGCTTGTAAAATTAAGCACAATGATCTGGTTTATTGATTCTTTTAAGGCTCCTTTATCGATTAAGTAAAGAAAGGCAAACAGCCAAGGAATAATAACACCCAGCAAATAATAAAATACATCCTTTGATTTTCTTTTTTCGCTTAATAAAAAGAAAAGAAAAATTATTAAATTTACTATAGCTGTTTGTTTAAATAAAAGAGCTAATCCTGAAGTAAAACCAGCTAATAAAAGATAATAGTTTTTATCACTATCGAAATATTTCAGCAGAAAATAAAAAGAGAATAGTATAAAAGTAACCATAAAAGGTTCGGCAATAATATAATTCCCCTCGAAAAATATAAGGGAAAATAAAAAAAGAAAGGAACCTAACAGTCCGATTCCCTTTTTAATTTTTTCGGCAAACAAAAAAACAAAAAATGCAGAAAGAATATTAAATAATAAAAGAATAATTTTTATAAAAAATATATTTTTCCCGAAAAATAACAAAACAGTCGCCAAAAGAAAATATATACCGGGTGGCTTATGATCGAAAAAGTCCAAATATGGAATTCTGTCGTTTGAAATACCATCGGCTATACTTAAAAAAACGCCTTCATCTTGAGCTAATGGTTTATTAAAAGATGGTATGATTAAAAATAATGTAACCAAACCTATAAAAACAGTAAAGATAGATAATCAAATATTAATCTTTCTCATGTAATTATTATAACGTAATACATTGACTTCAGATAAAGAGAGATCTGTTCCGATAATTCTTGCTCCAATAAATTTTGTTCTCCCTAACTTAATTTATCGGAACAGGTACTCTCTCAACTTAGTTAAATATCTGTATAATCAGCCATATTTTTTTATTAATGCTGTTGATCCTGATATTTTCCCAAGCTATCAACCCTAGCAAAAGGGCGGCCTATATAAGTCTCGCGAAAGGTCGGCTTAAACAAGCCAGCTAGGATATAGAAAGATTCAGAAGGAGGCTCAAGAAACGACTAGCTGCCGAAGGAATGGGCACTTAAATATATTATTATTTGCCTCCTTGTAGCCGGCTAACTCCCGTCCTGAGCTTTCTTCTAAACCCTTCTATTTACTTTTCAATGTAAAGGCTTTCAATAGAAAGCTTTGTATTGTATCATGGTACAACTATTTTGTCAACACCTTTTTACATTCTATCGGATATGACATAGGAGTAATTTTAATTTTCTTTTATTATATAAATATACCTATAGATATATTTATTGACAACTATACCCTACTCTGCTAGACTATAGGCAAATGATTCATATAACTGAAGCAAAAAATAAGTTTACAAAACACTTAGAGAAAACAGGAAAAAGCTCTCACACTATTCGTAGTTATGAAAGAAATTTAGATGAACTAATTAATTTTTTGTTGGAAATAAAAAGACATAAAGTCCATCTCGTTAGAAGAGAGGATCTGGAAAAATTTTTATCACGCTATATTAAAAAAAATAAAAGCCCGAAAAGTATCAATGCTAGAACAGTTGCGGTTAAATCTTTTTTTAAATTTCTTGAGCTAAACGAATTTATATCAAAAAATCCAGCATCTGCGTTGAAATATTTAAAAGAAAAAGAATCTGAGCCAAGGATTTTAAGCGTTGTAGAGTATAAAGCATTAAGAGATTCAGCCAAAAATGATAAACGCTATTTTGCCATAATTGAATTAATGCTTCAAACAGGAATTAAAGTTGGCGAGGCTGTAAGAATTAGAACAAAAGATATAAGGCGTAAGGAATCCAAATTAGATGTATTAGATGAAAAGCTAAAAATATCCCGTACAATCCCTTTAAATTCCCCGGCTAAAAAAGCAATGGAAGAATACCTTAAAGTAAGACCCAGAGTTAAATCAGAAATATTTTTTATAACTAGGAATGGTAAGTCCCTGGATCAAAGAAATGTTAGAATGTCTATTTCTAATTATTATAAAAAAGCTGGTATATACGATGCCTGTGTTCACGATCTAAGGCACACCTTTTGTGCCCATCATATTAAAAAAGGTACAAGCCTAGTCGCTATTGCTTACATGGCAGGTCATAAAAATCTTAATACTACAAAAAAATACTTAGAATACATAGAAAAACCCCAATCCGAGGATCTGGAAAAAAATGCTTTATAAGTATAAAATGTCCTACTTAAAAAAGGTTTGACAAAAAACCTCTTTTTTTTAATAATTAAAGAAAGATTGAAAGGAAAAATTATGATTGAAGTACCAATAGATAAAATCATTACCCTGGAAAATTTTATGGGTAACATGAATCAATTCGTTGATACTGCAAAAAATGAAAACACTATTTTTGTAATTACTAAATCGGGTAAGCCTTATGCGGCTATTGTTGGAATAGATTATCTGGAACATTTACCCGAAATCCACAATGGAAGTGAAACTCAAAAAATTCATGAAATCGGCATAGATAATTCTACTAATTTAAATAAGGTCGAGGAAATAGAAAAAACAATAGAAAAACAGGTTAACAATAAATATGCTCCGGAAGTGAGCAATGAGCAGATAGATACTAACCAGGCGCCGTCTCAACCCAACAATACAAACGATGTACAAGAATCTCAAAATCCTCAACAGCCACAAAGTAATAATATCCCAAATCCCGCTAATCCTACCGAAGAAATTTACGATGAAAGCGTAGGACCTTGGAAAAATGACAAGAAACAGGGAGATAATCAACCTAATGATGAACCGCCAGATCTTCCTATCTAGTGAATATTTATTTATAATTAAGCCACGTCATATAGATAGTGGCTTTTTTAGTTTTTCAATTTATAATTAAATTATGGATTATTATTACTTGTTTTTAATGGCGCTTATGATACCAATATCAATATTCACACTAATTGCGGGCATAGGCGGAGCACCAAGCGTCCCCTGCCCAAAAAAAATCGCCCGGAAAATGGTTGAAGCTGCGGATATAGAAAAAGGAAGAATATATTTTGACCTAGGTTCAGGTGATGGAAGAATATTAAGAGAAATTTCACAAAAGGGCGGCCAAGCAATCGGATTTGAATATGCACCATTAACTTATTTAATATCTAAATTATTTCTTCTTTTTGGAAAAGATAATAATGCTAAAATACACTGGAAAAATTTTTATAAAGAAGATCTCTCAAGAGCTAAGGGAATATTTTGCTTTTTATCCCCTAATGCAATGAATCGTTTAAGTTTCAAATTCGAGAAAGAGCTTGAAAAAGGAACAAAAGTAATAAGCTATGTTTTTAAAATACCTAATAAAAAAATAACCGAAACAATTAAAATAGAAAATGTGGGGCCAATCTATGTCTATAATTACTAAAGAGAGAAAATCAACAAATATGAAAAAATGGATTCAGAATTTAAAAGTAAATCTTGTATCCGAAACTACTTTTACTGTACAGGGACATGGCGTTCATACGGCTTTCGTTGAAATGAGAGAGGCTCTTCAAAGAGCAGGGGCAAGGGTTTTTGTAAATTCAAAAGAAAAATGCGAAATAATGCACATACATACTATTGGACCTTATTCTCTTTTTAAGTGCCTATTCTTTAAAGGCAAGAAAATTATAACCGCCCATGTCGTCCCTAATTCTTTTTTAGGCAGTTTAATTTTCGCTAAACTTTGGCATCCCCTTGCAAAGCTATATTTAAGATATTTCTACAACAAAGCAGACGCAATCCAAGCCGTATCGCCCCAGGTGGCTAAAGAACTTAAAGAAATAGAAGTAAAAAAAGAAATTTTCTTCATTCCAAATGGGGTAAATTTGCAAAAGTTTAAGAAAAATGAAAATGATCGAAAAAAAATAAGAAACAAGCTGGGCATAAAAGAAAATGATTTTGTGGTATTAGATGCAGGACAAATCCAACCAAGAAAAGGAATAGAAACTTTTATAAATACAGCAAAAGAATTACCTGATGTAAAATTTATTTGGATCGGTGGTATACCCTTTAAAAGGTTTGCCGCTGATTATAGTAAGATGCAAAAAGTTCAACAAAATGCACCCAGTAATATCCTATTTACAGGCACCATACCCTTCGAAGATGTAATCCCATATTATTCTGCTGCCGATATATTATTCTTCCCATCTTATCAGGAAAATTTTCCTTTTACAGTAATCGAAGCAGCTGCTTCTAATCTACCGCTTTTATTAAGAGATTTAGATATTTATCCCCCAATATATGAAGAAAATTATATCAAAGGCACAGATGAAAACTTTAAATCTCTCATCCTAAAATTAAGAGATGATAAAGAATTATATGATGAATACGCGGAAAAGGCATACAATGTTGCTAAAAAATACGAAATTTCTATACTAACACAAGAATTAATTGATATTTATAAGCGTATATTGGAAAAAAAATGATTATTTCGGTCGTCATACCAGCCTACAATGAAGAAAAATATATAAAAAGAACCTTGGATTCACTTCAAAATCAACAACTTAAAGCAAACGAAATAATAGTTGTAGATAACGGCTCAACAGATAAAACAGTTGGAATATGCGAATCCATGGGGGTTAAAATAGTAAAAGAACCTAAAAAAGGTATTGGTCTTGCAAGAAAAGCGGGATTTAGCAAAGCAATTGGAGATATTATCGCTACGACAGATGCCGACACTATACTTCCGCCAGACTGGCTGTATAAGATTAAAAATGCTTTTGAAAAAAATTCAGATGTCGTAGCCGTAGGAGGGCCTTATATATTTGATATTCAAAAACATAAAATTGCCTTAAAGATCGTCTCTTTAATTTGGATATGGGGAGACAGGGTTATAAATAGAGGAAACAATGTTCCGGGCGTGAATATGGCTGTTAGAAAAAAGGCGTACCTAGAAGTAGGCGGTTATAAAAAAGATAAATACTTCGAAGACCTTGATCTTTCACTAAGATTAAGAAAAAAAGGTAAGGTTCTTTTTCTAAGAAATATACTAGTCGTTACTTCTTATAGAAGATACGCCAGTCAAGGATTTTTAAAAACCGTATTAAATTACATGAAAGATTATCATAGATTTATTTTTAAAGGAAAGGATGTCCATATGGAGGATATCAGGGAGGAAAAATGAAGATTGGATTTTTCACTGACACCTATACTCCTCAAATTAATGGTGTTGTAACATCAATTAATACCTTTAAAGAACAACTTGAAAAGAATGGACACAAAGTATACATATTTGCACCAACGCCAAAACAAAAAGAAGATAATGAAAAAATTATTCGCTTCCCTTCGGTTAAATTTTTATTTCAACCGGAAATGAGAGTGGCGCTACCTTACTCACAACAAGCGGTAAATATATTAAAAAAAATAAACCTTGATATTATTCATTCCCATGACCCTTTTAGCATTGGTATATTTGGCTTATTTATGGCAAGAAAATTTAATATACCCTATTTACATACTTACCACACACTTTATCCTGAATATGTGCATTATATATGGGATACAAAATTTACCCAAAAATTAGCAAAAAAAATATCAAAGGATTTTTGTAATAATTGTGATCTGATAATAGCGCCTTCAACAAAAATAAAAAAATTTCTTTTAGAGTGGGGGGTCTCCAAACCTGTTAAGATTATCCCTACAGGAGTAAATCTAGATATTTTTAAACTAAAAAATAATCATTATAAACAATTTAGAAGTAAATATAATATTTCCGATAGTGAAAAAATATTAACTTTCGTGGGACGTGTTGCAAAAGAAAAAAACATCGAGCTAATCATCGAATCTCTGAATTATATAAAATCAAAAAACGTTAAACTTCTTATAATAGGAAACGGACCGCATAAGAATGGATTAGAAAAGTTAGCAAAACAAAAAGGACTTAAAGAAAAAGTTTTATTTTTAGGATACTTACCAAAAACAGATGTAATAAGCGCGTATAAAAACTCAGAGATTTTTGTCTTTTCTTCAAAAACTGAAACTCAAGGATTAGTAGTCGTAGAAGCAATGGCCTCTGGTCTTCCTATCGTGGCAGTTTCAGATCTCGCAATAAAAGATATGGTAAAAAATAATATCAATGGGTATCTTGTTAGAACTAACGCAAAAGATATGGCTAGCAAAATTGATAAGTTGTTAGCGAACGATAAACTGCATAAAAAAATGTCTAATGAATCATTGCTAATCGCCAAAGAATTATCAGCAGAAAAGCAAACTGCAAGATTAGAAAAAATATATTTAAGTCTGATTCGAGCCAAAAAGAAAAAAGTTAAAGAATAGCTTTTCTATCAAAAACTACAATTTATTTACCGATCTAGTCTTTTGCAATAAGAAACTCAAGTGTAAACTGAGAACCTATACCAGGTAAACTATCAACGCTAATCTTTCCTTTCATTTTTATCACTAACTGCTTAGTGATCCAGAGCCCTAAACCTGTACCAGAAATATTTTCAGTTTCTTTGTTCCTAATTCTATAAAATTTACTGAATAAGTTTTTTCTTTCATCTTCATTCATTCCTATGCCAGTATCTTTAATTGTTATCCTTGCTTGTTTTCGATCATTCCCCAACAGAATACTTACACTACCCTTTTTAGTATACTTAATCGAATTACCAATTAAATTAATCATGACTTGTTTAAATTTATCAGGATCAATAAGAATTTCAGGGAATTCTGGTTTTTTATCGAATTCCAACTTTAAGCCTTTTTCCTTTGCCAATAATTCATATTCTTTTATTAAACTCGAGATGATGGACATTGCATCAGTAGACTTAATATCAAAGACCACTCTTTCCTGTTCTATCCTTGAAACATCAAGCAAATCCTTTACAAGCTCACTCAGTCTCTCTGCTGAATCTTCAACTCTTTTTATAATATCGTCTTTATCTATCTTGGGATTATCCTCTTTAAGAAATGACAAAAAGCCTCTTATCGCTGTTATTGGAGTTCTTAACTCATGAGCTGCCATAGAAACAAAATCATCTTTCATCTGATCAACTTCTTTAAGCTTTCTAAATAAAATAGAGTATTGGAATAGTTTCGCATTATTAATAATTAATAAAAAAACAATAATTATAGATAATAATAATATAACTAATGATCTCGTTAATGTCTGATCAACTTTATCTTTAATAAAAGTAGAAGACACCTTAATATCAACCAAGCCCAGCTTACTATCTTTATCATCAAAGATAGGAGCCACAATGCTCCAATACTCTTCGTTTTCATCCTTTCTTGAGGTAGCTAGGGTCTCATTTTGTGACCATATAAAACGGTAGTCTGTAAGAGATTTATCTAATTTACTATTAGATATATCTTTATCTTTTTTATCCAAAACAATTTCCCCACCAGTATCAGATGTACTAGCTATAACTTTAAAACTGTCACCGCTAGGCACTAATATTTCTATCGATTTGATAGTATCGTATAAACTTTTATCAACTATTTTTTTAATCTTCCCTTGGATTAAATCAGGATTGTTTAAGTCATTAGCGGTAGTTATACTTATAACCGATGACGCAAGCTCAGCTTTTAGCCTAAGTTCATAATTAAATAAATCAACCAAGGATCTTGTTATATATAATGTATTAAAAATTAAAATAATCGGAATAGTAATTAACAAAAAAACCGCATACAGGACTTGACGGTTTTCTTTAAAAAAATCTAAACGATCCTTAAAAAATTTCATTTTATTAAACTACCTTACCTAACGACAATCTTTTTTTTTAAATTTTTCTTTTCATATCTTAATAACATAAAAAAAGCTAATAAAACAATACTGACGACTATAACTGACATTAAAGAATATTTGAATAAAGGAGTGCTATAAAAACTATTTTCATTTGATTTACTGCCTGATTCACCACCATTAACGCTAGCCGCTTGAGCAGTAGATATGAAGAAGCTTAAAGGTTCACTTCTTTTCATGCTTTTCCCATCGTTTTCCGTCACTGTAACAAAAACTTCGTACTTTCCTTCGCTTATACTATCCAAGCTATATTCCCAATCGCCATCTTTATTTGTTCTTGTACTTACAATTATGGGGTCTGAAAGAATATATAACGAAACTGCTTTATCAGGAGCTGCCTTCCCCTTAAGGATTACTTTTGTTTTTTGATTTTCGATTATATTTTCGGCTTTATCAACCCTAATATTATTATTTATACCTGACGCAACCATATTAAGCACTTGATCATTATCTAAATAATCACTAACAACAGAATTAGGATATTTTTGCTTTACATAATCTAAAACAGCTTTTTTCTTCTCTTCTTTACTTAACTGCGAAAAATTTTCATTAGCAACGGCTGGAGGCTTTATAGTCTCTGCTGAAGTAGATGTGTTTGTGTTAGTAGTAATATTTGTAGAAGAACTAGTAGTAGTGTTATTGGTGCTACTTGTGCTGTCGGTGCTATTCTGATTGGTAGAGTTAGAAATTGGTGTTGGAGTAGGATTAGAAACAGGATTACTTGCAGTATCTTTTTTCACAAAAATTCTTATTGAAGATTGACCTGAAGTTCCATTAGGATAATAGCCCATCGCATATATTTTTACTTCTCCATTTATGTATTTGTCAGTCTTCCAATCAATAACAATAAATTCATTTGTTGAATATAAATAAGGATCTCTCCCCGATTCAATTTTATACCAGCCATTACTTCTTCTCTCAAATTGGTAACTATCAGATGACACAGTGGTATTAATATATTGCTTCACTCCAATTGCTAAACTAATAGCTCCGGGCGCTTCTACTGATATCGAAGTACCTGCGCTTACTAAAGAATCTGAGATGGGCGATTTAATGACCGGCGAAGCATAACTTATAACATTACCAATAGTTGATAAAGATTCTGTATTGGATGAACTATAAACAATATTGGCAACTGTTAATAGAACGCCCAAACTAAAAGCAACTATGAAAGTTAAAATAAGCGAAAATTTAACATGTTTCATTTTTTACCTAGACTATAACTCTTTATATAGCGTAACATCCAAAATATACCTATATCAAACAAAATACCTTCAAAAACAATATTTTTCGTGATAAAATTCTAATTGTCATTAGGGGTGGTTAGCTCAGCCCGGTTAGAGCGCTACGTTGACATCGTAGAGGTCACTGGTTCAAATCCAGTATCACCCACCAGTTTAATAAACAAAAAACAGATAGCAGAAAAAGCTATCTGTTTTTAAATACCATAAATAGTCTATTACTAACTGCTTGTTGTTATATAATTATATCCGATAGAAACCATTGACAGACAATCGTTTTTATGATAAGATATTTCTCTTAACAATTAAATATTAAGTAGCGAGCTATGACCCGCTTCCCGATCATTTATATAAAATGATCTATTGGTCACCTAATGGGGTGCGGCGAGCTAGGGTGAAACCGGCGCGCAACTACTTTTTCTTAGTAGCCGCTGGTTTTATACAGCGGTTATTTAAATTGTTAAGTTTATATAGAGAAGCGAGGAAGTGTAATCCGTATCTGGGCACCTGGATTACATGGAGCTATTGATGCAACCGGCTCTATTCGTAGAGTCTCCCATCTGTTGCGAAAGTAAAGGGAGATGAGTTCATTGAAAACCTTCAAAAACGATTTTTTTCTTGTTTTAACGATTATTATCATTGCTTGGTCTATAACGACTATACTCAGTTGGCCAACAATAGATAACAAAAGTATCAATTTTTCTCTAGATATTGTAGGAATCGGAAATAATAATTCTAACTCCAATAATATCGAAAAACCAAACCCCTTTGAAGGGACTAGGCGAGAAATTGAGACAAAACAAGAAGAAATCCGACAAGAAATAGCAATAATGAAAGCACAAGCAGGTGATCTATAAATGAGATTAATTGCTAGCATAATAATTGTTGCTATTATCTTAGCCTGGTCTCAGGTTTATGAGGATGCTATTAAACCTTCGGTTGAGAAGGTAAAAAAGAGCATCCCGACAACAACCATAATGCAAAAAGTTGTTGAGAAACCAGAATCAGGCATCAACCAAAGGCGTCTCAATATGTTCCTTAGAGAAACAGGAGGAAAGGTTACCTCCAGCTACAGGACGCCGGAATTTCAAGCCGTTTTATTACGAGAGGCTATAAAGAAATATGGCCTAAAAGGTGCTACTAAGTGGGTAGCTCTTCCGGGTGAAAGTCATCACCAAGTGATACTTGAACCAGGGGTAAGTTGGGCTAATGATATCATCTGGCCCAGCAAAAAAGCTAGACTTAGAGCATATGCCATTGCTCCAAAATATGGAATGTATTTTCCGTATGAATGGGAACCCTGGCATGTTGAGTTTAGAAGACACTCAACAAAAGCCTGCGAAGTTGCTGATAAATGGAAGATTCCTAGAGAAATTTTCTTATGTAAAATACATAAGGAAAGTATTTGGGATCCAAGTGCAGTATCTACAACAGGTAAACATTTTGGCCTAACTCAAGTAAGCGAAGGAAATATAATTGCTAGCGGTTATACTGTCAAGCAATTTATGGATAATCCTCAACTACAATTAGAGTTAGGGGCCGAAAAACTGCATGAATACTATGTACGTTTTGGGAAATGGGACTTGGCATTAGCAGCTTATAACGCTGGCCCCAACGCAGTTAAAAGATATTGCGGAATTCCGCCTTATCAAGAAACCCAAAAGTATGTAGCATGGATCATGCAAACATCGGGTTTTAGAAGATAAGGATAAGTACTAGAAGGAGTGCAGATAAGCATGAAATGGTTGTATAAGATTTGGGGCATGATAAGTGCCTTAGTAATAGTGCTTCACAATCTTTTGGCCTCTGATCTTTTGGGGGCTGCAAAAGGTTCGTTCTTGGATCTTTTATCCTGGACAGGAGCAATAATCATTGTCGTATTAATGATTATTATACCGCTCCTTATAGCCAGGCGGCGTTGGAGGAAACACAGACAAGATAGACTATATCGTCTTGCAAAAAAACATCCGCGCCTTGCCAGAATCATCGCATTTTTAAGAAATGCTCGATTCACTGCCCGATACGCTATCCCCGAAGGCCTAGCAATAGCTAGACAATATTGGGAAATGAGTGCTCAAACATGCAATAAGGAAATAAATAATGCGCTCATTGCTATTAGGACAGAGGCTAAGAAACGAAAAATCCAAGATATGGAAAAGGCCAAAGAAAGAGAAAAAGAACTACAAAAAGAAGAATCAAAAACAAACTCCGAATTGGCTAAACTGGATAAGTAATCCAAACCTTTACTCGTTCGCGCGCCAGTAAAATTTGGATTCAATTCTTACAAAATTAACATAAGAGGCTTT